>CATXYA010000313.1 GCA_958403605.1 uncultured Oscillospiraceae bacterium | reverse complement strand
CATCGACCAGATGCTGTTCGCCCAGGGCTATAAAGCGTTTGAGAACGTGTTCAGCCTGGTGACGCAGGTGGTGGGCCGCGGCGGCCGGGCGCAAAGCCCGGGCCGGGCGCTGATCCAGACGGTGGACCCGGCGCATCCGGTGCTGAACCTCGCCGCCAAACAGGACTATGCCTCATTTTATGAGCAGGAGATCCTGTTCCGCAAGCTGAACCTGTATCCGCCGTTCTGCACCATTTGTATGGCAGCGTTCAGCGGGGCGGAGGAGGCTGAGGTGAGCCGGGCGGCCCGCGCATTCGCCGGGTTTGTGCAGCAGCGGGCCCAGCGCCAAAAGGATGTCCCGCTGCGGGTGCTTGGCCCGGCGCCGATGAACATCGCCATGGTGGCGGACCGCTACCGTTACAAATTGACGCTGAAATGCCGAAACGATGCGGCCTTCCGCACGCTGCTGCGCGGTGCGCTGGACGATTACAACAACAGCGGCTGGCCGCGCAAGGCGGGCGTTGCCATCGATTTTTATTCCGACGCGGACCTGTGAGGGGACCGCAGCACAGTTTTAGGAGGTTTTGACAATGGCTTTGAGACAGATCGTGCAGGACGGAGACTTGATCCTGAAAAAGAAATGCCGTCCGGTCACCAACTTTGACGAGCGGCTGGGCCAGCTGCTGGACGACATGAAGGAAACGCTGAAGGATGCCAACGGCTATGGCCTGGCCGGGCCCCAGGTGGGCATGCTGCACCGGATCTTCGTCAGCGTGGATGAGCGGGACCTGCCGGAGGACGGCGAAGTGCCCGAGAATTATGAGACAAAATTTTTGGAGTTCATCAACCCGGAGATCCTGGAGACCACGGGCGAGATCATGCAGTATGAGGGCTGCCTTTCCTTCCCGGGCCGTAACGGCGCCGTGAAACGGCCGGAAAAGGTGAAGGTGCGCGCGTTTGACCGCAATGGCGTACCCTTTACCCTGGAGGCCGAAGGCATGCTGGCCCGCTGCATCTGCCATGAATCCGACCACCTGGACGGCGTCACCATCCTGGACCGGGCCGAATATTTTTATGAGGACCTGGAGCACGACGAGGACGAGGGAGAAGAGGCTACCGAATGAGATTGGTATTTATGGGCACGCCGGAGATCGCCGCCCACTGCCTGTCGGAGCTGCTGCGGGAGGGCGCGCATGAGGTGTGCGCCGTCTATACGCGGGAGGATAAGCCGGTGGGCCGCAAGCAGGTGCTGACGGCGCCGCCGGTAAAGCAGGTGGCGCAGGCATACGGCATCCCAATATTCCAGCCCAAAACGCTGCGGGACGGGGAGGCGGCGCGGCAGGTTGCGGCCTTGGCGCCCGATCTGATCGTGGTGGTGGCCTACGGGCGCATCCTGCCTCAAGAGGTGCTGGCGGTCCCGCGGCTGGGCGCTGTCAATTTACATGTATCGCTGCTGCCAAAGTACCGCGGCGCGGCGCCCGTGCAGTGGAGCGTCATCCACGGCGACAAAGAGACAGGCGTCACCATCATGCAGCTGGACGAGGGCCTGGACACCGGGGACATCCTGGCGGTGACACCCATCGCCATCGGCCCCGAGGAGACCAGCGGGGAGTTGTTCGAGCGCGTGACCGCTGTGGGCGCTGAGACGCTGCTGCAGACCCTGCATGCCATCGAGCGGGGCGAGGCCCATCCCGTGCCCCAGGACCACGCGCGGGCGACCTTGGCGCCTATGCTGACGAAAGAACAAGCAAGATTCACCTTTGCGCAGGACGCGCAAACATTGCACGATCTCATCCGCGGGCTGAATCCCTGGCCCGTGGCGTATTTTGAACACGCGGGGAAAAAGGTGAAGGTACTGCGCGCCCGCGTCTGTACCAGTGAGGGCACGCCGGGTACAGTGCTGGAGACAAGCCCTTTGACGGTCGCCTGTGCGGCGGGCGCTTTGGTTTTGGACCAGGTGGTGCCGGAGGGCAGCCGCCCCATGGAGGGCAGCGCCTGGGCCGTCGGGCGCCGCCTGCGCAAAGGGGAGCGCCTGGGCATCGGGGACGGACATGATGCATGACGCGCGCCGCGCGGCGGTGGCCGCGCTGATGAAGCAGGAGCAGGACGGCTACGCCAATCTGGTGCTGGCCGCGGCACTGGACCGGTTTGACGGCCCGGCGCGGGACCGGGCCTTCCTCTCCGCGCTGTTTTACGGCACGGTGGAGCGCATGGCCACCATCGATTGGCTGCTGGCGAAGTTCTGCTCCCGCCCACTGGGCAAGCTGGACGCCGCCGTGCGTGCGATCCTGCGTGCCGGGGTCTATCAGGCCCGCTGGATGGACGGGGTGCCGGTGCGCGCCGCCGTCAGCGAGTCGGTGGCGCTGTGCCGCAAAATGGGCAAGACCAGCGCCGCGGGCATGGTGAACGCCGTGCTGCGCCGCGCAGCGGAATATGATCTGTCGCAGGAAGTTTTCCCTGATGAGCTGACCCGCCTCTGCGTGCAGTACAGCGTCTCCCGGCCCGTCGCCGGGCTGCTGCTGGCAAAGCTGCCGCAGCAGTGTGAGGCGCTGCTGGCCGCCAGCTTTCAAAAGCCGCGGGTGTGCGTGCGCGTCAATATGCTGCGGACAAGCCCGCAGGCGCTGGCGGAGCAGCTCGGCGCCCTGGGGGCCAAGACAGAGGCCGGGCCGCTGCCCGGCAGCCTTTTTGTCAGCTACCCGGGCGATTTGACGGCCACGGAACCGTTTTCCGCCGGGCTTTTCCACGTGCAGGGCCTGGCTTCGCAGCTGGCCTGCGCCGCCCTGGGGCCAAAGCCGGGAGAGCGGGTGCTGGACCTCTGCGCCGCGCCGGGCGGGAAAAGCGCCACGCTGGCGCAGTACATGGAAAACCGGGGACAGCTGGAAAGCTTCGACGCGGCGGAAAACCGGGTACCGCTCATCCGCCGCCAATGGGAGCGGCTGGGCATCACCTGCGGCACGGCGCAGGCGGGCGACGCTTCCATGTTTGACGAAAGCTTGACGGGAGCGGACGCCGTGCTGTGCGATGTGCCCTGTTCCGGCTTGGGGACGCTGGCCAAAAAACCGGACGTGCGCTACAAAACCTTGGCGGGGCTGCCGCAGCTGGTGGCGCTGCAGCGGGCGATTTTGGAAAACGGCGCCCGTTATGTAAAGCCGGGCGGGAGGCTGGTGTATTCCACCTGTACGCTGAACCCTGATGAAAACAGCGGCGTGGCGACGGATTTCCTGCGCGGCCATCCGAATTTTCAGCTGCGGGACATCCCGCCGGTGCCGCAGGCTGTTTACAATGGTGACAAAACCATTACGCTTTACCCCTTTTGCCCTGAAACAGACGGTTTTTTTATAGCATCTATGGAAAGAGTGTGGTAAAATAATGAAGATAGGCATTTCCTCTTTTCCGGAGGAACAGCTGCGGGCCTTTGTCCAAGAGCTGGGCCAGCCGGCGTTTCGCGGC
>CATXYA010000312.1 GCA_958403605.1 uncultured Oscillospiraceae bacterium | reverse complement strand
CAGAAACGAAAACACCGAAAAGATGCACCAGAAGTACAGCACCACGCGGGAAAAGATGCCCGCGGCCTTGCGGCCGATATCATTTGTTTTCATGATGCCCACCTCCTCAATATTCCAGCTTTTCGCGCTTGGTCAGCCGGTTGATCAGCAGCACGATCACCGCCACCAGCAGGAACATCAGCACGCCCATGGCCGTGCTGTAGCCCATGCGGTAGATGGTCACCCGCTTGCCGAAGGCCGTCACATACATGCGCACCGCCAGGTTGGTGGCGCCGGGCTGGGGGATGTCGATGCCGCCGCCCCAGGCGAACAGCAGCGCAAATTCCTTCACCGAGTTGATGCCCCACAGCGTCAGCGCCGTCACCAGCACGTCCCAGATCAGCGGCAGCTTGATCTTGAAGAAGATGGTGAACTCGCTGGCGCCCTCCAGCATGGCCGCCTCGATGTGGCTTTGGGGCACCCGGTCCAGCGCCGCCAGCAGGATCACACAGTAAAAACCGCTGTACATCCACACCATTGCCACCAGGATGGCCCAAAACAGCGTGTCCGGCGCCATCCAGGTGCGGCCCTCAATGCCCAGCAAGGCCAGAAAGTTGTTCAGCAAGCCCCATTTGTCGTTGTAGATGAATGGTCCACAGAATGGCGACGGCGATGGGGTTGATGACCGACGGGAAGAAAATCAGCGCGCGGAAAAACTTTTTGCCCCGCAGCTTCGACGACAGCACCGCGCTCAGCAAAAAAGCGATGCCAAAGATCAGGACGCCGCCCACGAAGGTGATGAGGAAGGAGTTTTTCACCGCGATGCTCCAAAAGCTGGAATCACCGAACAGCTCCTTGAAATTGGCCAGGCCGATGAAATCCATGTTTCCGGAAAAGCCGTCCCAATCGAAAAAGCTGATGTAAAACGCCTTCAGCGAGGGGTAGATAAACAGGCAGACATAAAACAGCAGCGCCGGTGCCAAAAAGATGGCCGCCATGCGGCGGATAGGGGCGCGCATCGCTCGATTGCCCTTCATAGAGAAGCCTCCTGTTTTGTTGATTTCTTTTATAATAACACCCGGTTTGAGGAAAGTATTTATTGGGAATGTTCAATTGTGTACAGAAAACGCTCACTTCTTGCTTTTACCAAAATATTTTTGTATAATCGAAGCAACCGTTGGCGCGCGCCGCGCGCATGCCCCTCTTTTTTGTTGTTCTTTTGACATGCGCTTTCGTCGATACTTCCATATTAGCACTGGCAAAAGAAAAAGTATTGATGCAAAATGTCCGTTTTGGTCCGCAAAAAGCTCTCTCTTCCATCGGAGGAGAGTTTTTCAAAGGAGGCCGTGTTGCCATACCATTATACCTTTATCAAGCCGGTCCGCTGCATCACCATCGACCAGCTGTACACCGTGCACTATTTTGAAAATCACCGCAATTACTATTTCTCCGGCGAACGCCACGATTTTTGGGAGCTGGTGTACGTGGACCGCGGCGAGGTGATCGCCGATACCGATTGGCGGGAGGCCCCGCTGCATTTGGAACAGGGCGACCTGTTACTGTACCGTCCCCAGGAGTTTCACCGCACTTACGCCAACAATATCACCCCCTGCAATCTGCTGGTGGTGGCTTTCAGCTGCAGCAGCCCCGCCATGGAGTTCTTTATGGAAAACACCTTTTTCCGCACGCAGGGCGAGGTGCGCCGCCAGCTGGCCCTGCTGCTGCAGGAGGCCCAAAAGGGCTTCTCCCAATCCCTGGCCGACCCCGCCGCCTCGGTGCGGCGGCGGGCCGATGCGGAATTCGGAAGCGAACAGCTGGCCGTCATGATGCTGGAATGGCTGCTCATCAGCCTTTGCCGGAGAGGCCGCGTCCCTGGGGCCTCTGCCGGCGGCGAAGAAGAGCGGCTGGCGGGCAGCTATGTGGAAAAGGCCGTCGCTTATTTAAAGGCCCATCTGCACGACCCCGTCACGCTGGCGGACGTCTGCGGCCACATCAATATCAGCCGCTCCCAGCTGCAGAAAATGTTTCACCGCCGCACGGGCGTGGGCGTGATGCATTATCTGATCCAGCTGCGCATGGAAGAGGCCAAATTCCTCATTTGCAGCGGCAGCATGAATTTCACCGAGATCTCGCAGCAATTTTGTTACAGCTCGGTGCACCATTTTTCCAAGCAGTTCCATCAGACTGTGGGCATGTCCCCCTCGGAATACGCCGAGTCGGTCCGCGCCATGACCGACAGCTTTCCCACTTGACGCCGGTACCACCCCGGCAGAAGGGCCCCGCCATGAAGTATACCAATCAATATTACCCCATCACCCCGGTGCGGCCCGTCGTGGTCACCCAGCTTTACACCGTGCACTATTTTGAGAATTTCAAAAACTACTTTTTCCCCGGCGAACGCCATAATTTCTGGGAGCTGGTGTATGTGGACCGGGGCGAGCTGATCGTGGAGACCGACCGCCTGGACGGCCCGCTGCGCCTGGAGCAGGGCGACCTGCTGCTGCACCGCCCCAACGAGTTCCACTCCTTTTACGCCAATGACATCGTGCCGCACAACGCCATGGTGCTGTCCTTTTCGGCCCCCTGTCCGGCCATGGAATACTTCCAGCAGCAGCCTTTTTTCCATACCCGCTCGACGGTGCGCAACCAGCTGAGCTTGATTTTGGAAGAGGCCCGCGCCAGCTTTGCCGTGCCCTTGGGCGACCCCAACACGCCGTTGCTGGAACGGCGGCCCAACGCGCCCCTGGGCAGTGAGCAGGTGCTGGTGAACACGCTGGAGCTGGTGCTGATCTCGCTACTGCGGCACGAGCATGTGCGCAGCGAGGAGGAGGCCGCCATCCACGCCCAGGCGCGCCTGTCCGCTAACTATGTGCAGCGGGCTATCGCCTTTATGAAGGAAAACCTCACGCGCCGGGTGACGCTGGACGATATCTGTCTCAGCGCCGCCATCAGCCGCCCGCAGCTGCAAAAGGCCTTCCGCCGCCAAACAGGCAAAAGCGTCATGCGCTATTTGGCGGAGCTGCGCATCGATGAAGCCAAATTCCTCATCCGCAGCCGCAATAGGAACTTTACCGAGATCGCCGAGCGGCTGTGCTACAGCTCGGTCCACCATTTCTCGCGCCAATTCCACGAGATCGTGGGCATGTCCCCCTCCGAGTACGTGGCCTCCGTCCGCGCGCTCACCGAAGGGCTGTAAGGAGCCGCCGGGCAAGGCGAGGGACCGCTGCAAAACGGCATACAAAAGCCGCCCCCTGCAACAACTTTCCACAGTTATTGCGGGGGGCGGCTTTTTATTGATTCCCTGACAAAAAAATGCCAGGCGGAACAGGACAGCAAGAAATGTGAAAAACGATCATCCCCAAAAGGATATCCTACGATCAGGAGGACAAATGAAAACAAATATCGATACCATTCAGGAAGTAGTTGACTATATCGACGATCACATAGAAGAAAATTT
>CATXYA010000311.1 GCA_958403605.1 uncultured Oscillospiraceae bacterium | reverse complement strand
TGTTCGGCGGAAAGCGTCTCATCCTGTCCCACTTTTTCATAAGCAAGACTGCGTTCTCCTAAAATACTGATGACTTCGTCATAGTTTCCCTGTGAGGCCGCGATGCGGGCTGCTTCAATGGCTGCGATATCGTCGTTATACTGCTGTTCTACCGCCTTGGCTTTTTCAAATTCGTCTGCTTGTGCCGCAAGAGCATCGCGCTTTTTCTCGTAATCTTGGAACCAGGTCTCTTGATAAAAGGCTTCAAGCTCCTTCATATCGTTTTCATCTTTATTTTGTTTCGCCAAAAGTTCCTGGACTCGCAGCAGATCCTGTGCGTGTTCAATTTTGACAGCGTCAAATTCAGATTGCTGCCGGTCCAGTTCAATTTGCTGCGCTGCCGCAGCTCGGGCAGCCTCAGTGCGGTTGTCGATCGCTTCTGTATACTTATCCTCAAAGTTGGAGAGCATCGCTTGGGCCCGCTGTGCCTCGATGGTTTGTGCAATTGCTGCTTGCAGTTCTTCATGTCCTTCGATTTGCCCATCGATCATCTTAATGTTCAAATCCAGCGCGGGGTTGAGTACGGATAAAATGTAGTCCACACGTGCCTGATCCTCTTCCCGAACGTTTCCGGAAGCGTCCACCAGCAGAGAAAGCTCTCCTGCCAATGCGTCAATATGATCGATTTGTGTCAGATCGTGCTGCATGGACTCCATCATGGCCTGACTGCTGGCGTCATAAGATTGAGTTAAGGCATCTACCGCCGCTGCCCGTTCTTCAAAAGCCCGGGTATCCCGGGCCGCATCACTGCTTTCTTGCGTGAGAACAATGGAAGTGCCAATGGCTGTGGCTACCCCTACAACAGCAGCCGCAAGCAACCCAATGGGGGAGACCGCCGCAGTAACAGCCGCGGCCAGAGAACTCAGGCTTCCAATGAAGCTTGCGATTTTTAAAGCGCTGATAGCGGCGCCCACGCCTGCCAATATTGGAATGATCTGATCAAAGTTTTCAATCACTGGCACCAGCATGGACGCAATTCCTTCTAATACTGTTTGAAAATACCCGGCGAGTTTTGAAATCGCTTCTTTCAGTGTGGGCTTTCCGATACTTTGTAAAGTTCGGTCGATGGCAGTAATGATGGATTGTGCGCCGTTGGTTACAGCTGCTGTCATGCGGCCGAAAGCTCCGCGCCAACTGGTGTCGGTTGCATGGGCAGCACCGGAAAGCTGTGGAAATTTTTGAGTGCCGGTTGTAATAGCTTGGTTCATTACGTCGACAAAGTCTAAAGTTTTAAGCTCGCTTTTTCCAATGGCAGTTGTTACTTCTTCAGAGGAAAGTCCCATAGCGTCAGCATAAATTTCTGCGGCAGGCACTCCATTTTCCAAAAGTGACGTCAATTGCTCCATAGAAACTGTACCTGTCGCCTGCATTCGCTCTAGGGATTTCATCACTTGAGAAAAAGTCTCATTAGAGCCGTCGCCATAAAATGCTACGGCATCTCCCCACACAGCTACGGTATCTGTGGCGGTGTCTAGGTCCATCCCCTGTAGGACAAAATTTTGTACCGCTTGGGTAGCGGTATCTAGTCCGTATGCCGTACCGTCTACTGCCTGTGCGATATGGGAAAATGCCTCCTGCACCGCTTTGGAATCGTCGGTTACAGTGCCCATGACACGGGAAAATTGTTCTAAAATATCGATTTGATCCATGGCTGCAGTAGCGGGCTTTTCTAAAAAAGACGCGGACTTTTTCAGAATATTGAAGACGTCCGCGCCGCCGGAAAAAAGTTCTTTGATTCGCTTGATACCGGCTTGAATACCGCCGGTGTTGAGTTGAGTATTAAAAGTCAAGGTTCCGTTGTATGCCATAATTGTTTCCTCGTTGTAAAAAAATGGATTATGTGATAGACTCTTTAAAGGAGGGATATGGGATGAAAAAAATGTTTTTTGGCTTGTTGGCAAGCATAATGATATTGAGTTTAGCAGCCTGCGGCGGCGCGCCGAAAGAATTGACAAAGATCAACGAGATTTTGGATTTGGAGACAGGGAAGATCTTGGTGGTGGGAGGAAATCAAAAAAAGGCCGCCGTCGAAAAAATCTTGGGAGAGGGCACGCCCAAAGAAAATACCGCGACGGTACATGGAGAGAGTTTTTCGTACCGTGATGGAACTGTCACCGTAATTTATGATGAAAATGAAGTTCTGCAATCCGTTCGCTATTTTGACGCTGATGCCTTTGAAACGACAAAGTACAAGCCCGGCATAACCATGGAAGCACTGAAAGAACAATTGCAGCTGGCGCATGAAGATGAAACGGGTGAAACGATGTGTTCAGGGCGGTATGATTTGAAAGGCGAACCAGTGGGGGGAGACTCCCCGGAAGAGATCAATGTGATTTTCATTTATAAAGATAGGGAATTTTCTCTCTATCAGCTTAGTAATGGTGTCTTCCTCAGGGAAGAGCAGGAAGCCAAAGCGGCATAAAGGTGGACAGGATAGGCCCTGGGTGAAGGGGCGGCCATTGGCCGCCTCTTATTTTTGTCCTTCAAAACTCTGCAGCTTCTTCATGCCCGCGGTAAGGCCTTTCAAATCGAGCACAGTGCCAAAGCTCAAGGTGCCGTCATAACTCAAAACAAATCACTTCTTTCTTCAAAAATTCAGAGTTGTATGGTATAGTAAAGACGGGAAAGCTCAAAAGGGCTTTCCCCGCCGGAAAGGGGAGGAAAAGATGGGCCTGTTCAACAAAGAACCAATCATTTGCCCGATTTGCGGAAAAGATGTAAAAGAATCTCAAAATGGGAAATGCCGCGTTGCCGATGGTGTTATTTGTGGTAATTGTACATTGCAAGTAAGAGTGGGTGGCGGCTATACTTTTTATTCCGAATTGAAATCCTTAACAATAGAAATGGCGCGGAAAATAGTGATTAAAGAGAACGAAAAAGATGCAAGAAGAAAAGCGCTTTCGATCGACTTAACCGTAGGCCCTATCCAGATAGACACCAAAGTAAAGGAATGGTTTTGTAAACCATACCTTGTAGATGCAGCCACAGGGATGTCGGACAGACACACTGGGTTTGAAACCTTTTGCTATGATGATGTAGAACGAATTTGGGTGGGAAGTGGTACGGTTTCGGGTGGTAGTGCCGCGGTCACGAATAACGGCTTGGGCCGTGCGGTGGTAGGCGGCGTATTGGCCGGTTCCACCGGAGCTGTCGTAGGCGCGGCCACGGCCAAACAGGAGGTAGTGAGTTCCAGCTATAGCAATACGGTCTATATCGTGTATTTCCAGTTAAAACAGTATCCGGACAGGACTTGGCAGGTGGCCTTGAGCTCTCCTCAAGAAGTAGAGATCATAATGACCCTGTTCGATGCCCATGAAAAGTTGATGGAGCGATTGGAGCAGCCCGTCCCCCAGCCCGCCGCCCCGGACCCCGCGGAAGAGCTGCGCAAATACAAAGCCCTGGCC
>CATXYA010000310.1 GCA_958403605.1 uncultured Oscillospiraceae bacterium | reverse complement strand
CTCTTGGAAGAAGGAGCATCGCGGATTTGAAACAGTTCCATTGAGAAACAGAATAGAAACAGTGACGGGCGTCCGGCGGGCACCCGTATTTGTGTATTCTGTTTTTTAAGAAAGGACTGTTTTGAATCATGAAACCGACACAGCGGCGCACAGTCGCCCTGATGTACGGCATCTCCTTTTTGCAGGGGCTTTGTTTTTATGGCCCCGTGGCCACGCTTTACCGCACGGCGGTGGGCGTCACCGTCAGCCAGATCGCGCTCATCGAGAGCGTCAATTATCTGCTGTGCGTGGCCTTGGAGGTGCCCTTGGGCGCGGTGTGCGCCCGGCTTGGCTATAAGAAGATGCTGGTGCTGGACTGCGGGCTGTTTTTCGTCTCCAAGCTCGTGTTCTGGCGCGCGGCGGGCTTCGGCGCGTTTTTGGCCGAACGCATCATCCTGGCGTTTGTCATGGCGGGGTTTTCCGGCTGCGACGACGCCTATCTATACCTGGCGGCGGGGGAGCAGGACGCCCACCGCGTGCTGGGCAATTACAATGCCGTGGGCACGGCGGGCCTTTTGTGTGCCAGTGCCGTGTTCACCCTCTGCTTTGCGGCGGATTACCGGGCTGCCGCCCTGGCGACTGTGGCCTCCTACGGCGCGGCGGCGCTGCTGGCGCTGGCGCTGCCCGAGGTGCCCATGCAGCCCGCGGACGCCGCCCCGGTGCAAGCGCAGCTGCAGGGCATCTGGCGCAATTTGCGGGATAATCCGCGCTTCGGCTGGCTGCTGTCCGCCGATGTGCTGCTCACCGTCACGGGGCAGACGGTCACCGTGTTTTTCAGCCAGCTGCTGTACGCGCGCTGCGGCATCCCCGTGGCTGTCATGGGGGCGCTGTACATCGCCATGACGCTGGCGGGCCTTGTCTCCGGCGTGTCCCACCGGGCCGCGCGGCGGCTGGGCGGGCACTTTGCGGCGGCGGTGTTTTTGCTGGGCACGGCGGGCTGCCTGGCCGCGGCCTTCACCCGCAGCCCTGCGGTGTGCGTGGCGGGCGTGTTCGCCTTGCAGTTCGCCTGGCGGCTGTGGCAGCCCTACTGCGCCAAGCGCAAAAACGACAACGTGGCGGGCGGCGCCCGGGCCGTGGTGCTGTCGGGCTATTCCATGGCGGAGAATCTGGCGGTCAGCGGGCTGTCGCTGGTGCTGGGCACGCTGGCGGACACCTCCCTCACCGGGGGCATGGCGCTGGCGGGCGCGCTGTGCGCCGCGGGCCTGTTTTGTATGTACTGGGAACAAAGGAGATAAGAACAGCATGAACTTTTCACTGAATTTTACGAAAAAGACCTACTTCGCCGTGGGCATCATCGCCGCGGCGCTGAATGTGCTGGGCGGCCTGGCCTACATGGCCAGCATCCAGGCGGGGGCGCTGTTCACCATCGCGTCCATCGCCACGGGGGGCATGCTGCTGCTGCTCGGCGCCGCCGAGGGCGTCAAGACGCTGGAGGGCAAGTGCACCTTTGCGGCCCTGCTCCTCCAGCTGCTGTACTTTTTCCCCGGCGTGCTGATGAAGGTGTGCGGCGCACTGGTGTGGCCCGTGTTCGCGTTTCCCTACTGGAAGCAGAGCCCCGCCGAGGACGGCACCCACACCATGGCCTTTTTGACGATGCTGGCGGGCGGCGTGCAGCTGCTGTTCAGCTTCGTGCCGCTGCCCACCACCTTCAAGGCCGTGCTGGCGGTGGTCATTGCGGCCATCCAGATGGTGCTGGCGTGGATGCTGTATCAGGACGAAAAAAACCGGCTGGCGGAATGACGACACGCATCTCCGCATAGGCTTTTGTGGACAAGGAGGGTTTCCCCATGCATCGCATCAAACAAATCGCCGCGGCCATGCTGTGCGCCGCTGTTTTGGCGGGCTGCGCCGCGGCCCCGGCGCAAAGCACAAGTGCTCCCCGGGAGGACTTTACCTCGGTGCCCGCCCAAGGGGCCGCATCGGGCGTGCCCCAGGCGGCGGGCGCTCTTTCCTACCGCGCCGTGTGGGTGAGCTATCTCGAGTGGGCCAACCTGGACACGTCCTCCGAGGCCGCGTTCACCGCCGCGGTGTCCGCGCTGCTGGACAACTGCCGGGCCCTGGGCCTCAACACGGTGATCGTCCAGGTGCGCCCCTTTGGCGACGCGGTGTACCCCAGCGCGCTCTTCCCTTGGAGCCACCTCGTCACCGGGGTGCAGGGCCAGGCGCCCGATTATGACCCCCTGGCCGTCTTTCTGCGGGAGACCCACGCCCGAGGCATGGCCTTCGAGGCCTGGGTGAACCCCTACCGCATCGCCCTCAGCAGCACCGTCCCCGGCCAGCTGGCGGAGACGAGCCTGTCGAACCTGCACCCGGAATGGGTGAAGGAGGCAAACGGCGGCCTTTATCTCGACCCCGCCAGCGCCGACGTGCAGGCCTACATCATCCGCGGCCTGGAAGAGCTGCTGGACGCCTACGAGGTGGACGGCATCCAGTTCGACGACTATTTCTATCCCACCACCGACGCGGGCTTTGACGCCGAAGCCTATGGGGCGGCGGGCGGCGGCCTCTCGCTGGAGGAATGGCGCCGCCAGAATGTGAACACCCTGGTGCAGAAAGCCTATGCCGCCGTAAAGGCGAAAAAGCCGCACGTGGTGTTCGGGATCAGTCCGCAGGGGAATAACGACAACAATTACAACGGTCAGTATAGCGACGTGGGCCTGTGGCTCTCCACGCCCGGCTATGTGGACTACATCATGCCCCAGGTGTATTGGGGCTGGAATTTCACGCTGCAAAGCGGGTCGGACCGGTTCGCCTTTGGCAACATTGTGGACGAATGGCTGGCCATGCCCCGGGCGGATGGCGTGCACTTGGCCTTTGGGCTGGGCGCGTTCCGCGTGGGCGCGGGCGACGGCAGCAATACCGAGAGCGACGAATGGCTGAACGGCCACAACCTGGCCGACATGGCGGCCTCCCTGCGGGAAAAGGGCGCCGACGGCTACGCGCTGTACCGCTACGACAGCCTGTTCCACGCCGGGGAGTACCAATCCATTGCCGACAGCGAGGCCGCGGCCCTCACGGCGGAAAACCAGAAATAACGGCAAAGAAAAAGGGCGCGTTGCAAAACGCGCCCTTTTTTGGCTGTGCCGGAATGGGTAAGCTCGCGGGCGCCCCCTCATCCGTCCGGCGTTACACGCCGTCCACCTATCTCCGGCCTAAGAGCCGCTGCTGCGCAGCGGTTGGCCTCCGAAATCCCCCAGGGGACCCTCTCTTGGCCCTACGGGCCAATTCACCTTGTGCGCCTGCGGGCGCGATCCCCCACCGGGGGAAGGCGATTGTTTTTCCTTGCATTCGCGGAAAAACAACGCAGCTAACCGCTTGTTTAAAGATATTAACAAGCATAAAGCGGATAGCAAGTAGTAGCAGGGCGGCTTGCCGCCCGCGTTGCAGCAGTAGCCGCCAGCAGTGGGCCG
>CATXYA010000309.1 GCA_958403605.1 uncultured Oscillospiraceae bacterium | reverse complement strand
CAGCGTGCCTACCACCGGCAGAAAGCGGGCGAACAGCATCACCAGCCCCAAGCTGACGTTCAAAAACACCGTGTTTGCGTTGAACCCGGCGAAGGCCGAGCCATTATTGCCGCCACAGGATGTATAGGCGTACAACAGTTCGGAAAAACCGTGCGCGCCGCTGTTGGCAAGACTGTTTGCCACCGCGGGCACGGCGGCGGCGATGCCGCTGCCCACCAGGATGGCCACCGGCGTGGCCAGACAGACGAGGACGGACCATTTCATCTCATAGGGCTCGATTTTTTTGCCCAGGAATTCCGGGGTACGGCCCACCATCAATCCGGCCAGGAACACCGTGAGGATGGCGAATGCCAACATGCCGTACAATCCGCAGCCCACACCGCCGAAGATGACCTCGCCCAGCTGCATCAGCAGCATCGCCACCATGCCGCCCAGCGGCGTATAGCTGTCATGCATGGAATTGACCGAACCGTTGGAAGCCGCTGTGGTAAAGGCGGCCCAGGTGGAAGAGGCGGCGATGCCCAAGCGGGCCTCTTTGCCCTCCATGTTGCCGCCGGCCTGTCCGGCGGCAGTAATGTCCACCGCACCGCCCTGGGCCAGCTGAGGCGTTGCCAGCTGCTCGCTGCAGGCAATAACGGCCAGCGCCGCAGCCAGACATAAAAACATGGCGAGAAAAATAGCCAGGCCTTGCTTTTTGTTTTTCAGGCTGCGGCCAAAGGTGAAGCAGAGTGCCGCCGGAATCAGCAGCAGCGAGATCATCTCGATAAGGTTGGTAAAGGCATTGGGGTTTTCTAGCGGATGAGCCGAGTTGACACCGAAATAACCGCCGCCGTTGGTGCCGGTCTGCTTAATGGCGATTTGGCTGGCCGCGGGCCCCATGGGGACGAATTGCTCGGTGACGATCTGCGCACCCGGAACCACGGCACCATCCACCGTCACGGTGCCCGCATCAACGTCGATGTGCGCGCCTTCCAAAAATTCCCCTTCAGCACTGACGGCCACAGGCTCCAGCAAGGGTACCGTCTGCGCGCCCTGCCAGTTTTGAATAACGCCGCCGCCCACCAGGCACAGGGCAATGATGAGATTGAGCGGCAGCAGCAGATGCAGGACAACACGGATCAGATCCACCCAAAAGTTGCCCAGTTCCGTGGCTTTCACGCTGCGAAACCCGCGGATCAGTGCAAATAGAACGGCGATGCCCGTGGCGGCGGAAACAAAATTCTGTACCGTGAGGCCCAATGCTTGAACAAGGTAGCTCAGCGTCGCCTCACCGGTATAGGCCTGCCAGTTGGTGTTGGTGACAAAGCTGGCCGACGTGTTGAACGCCAGATCCCATGGGACGCCGGCCAGCTTTTGCGGATTGCCGGGCAGCAGCCCCTGGACCAGCTGCAACAGAAAAAGAAATACAAGGCCGATGCCAGAGAAGATGAGGACGCTCACCGTGTAGGATCTCCAGCCCATCTGTTCATCTTCACGCAGGCGCAGCAGCTTGCAGACGGCGCGTTCACACGGAGTGATCACACGGGAAAGGACGGTCTGTTCCCCGTCCATCACTTTTTGAATGTATCCGCCCAAGGGAACGGCCAGGCCGACCAGAATGGCGAGGTAAAAAAGGTAGGGGAGAAAAGCATTCATGCCTTGGTGTCTCCTTTCATCAAGATGTAACAATAATAGAGCAATAAAACAACAGCGCAAACACCGATGATGCCGGTGAGAAGTTCCATGGTCGTTGCCTCCTTCGTTTTTGTATTCTATCAGGTCCGCCATAAAAATGGCGTTAGGAAAACCTGGGTGGAGATTAAGAAAGAATTAGGAGCTTACAGCCAGCCCAGTGCCCAAGAGATGGGAAACATGACGAAAGAAACGGCGAGAAAGACGGCTGCGATCAGCAGCGCGGGTGCCCCTACTAAGAGCGCGCAATAAGCAAAAGCGGGATGAATGCGGGCAAAGTGTGCGGTCACCGCCGTCCAATTGGCGGCCTGCCAGAAAAGATAAGCAACAAATGTTTTCATGATCCTTTCTCCTTCCGGCTCTTATCCTAGCAGGGACGCTGTTAAAAGAGTGAAAGGAAATTGCGGGAAGGGATAAAGATTGAATAAACCCGGGACGCGGGCACAGCGGCAACAATAAAACTCCCCCGGCAAAGCCGGGGGAGTTTTATTGCCCAAAAGCAAAAGAGGGAGGGCGTGTCAGGGACGGCGTAACCGTTCGTGAAATCCTTGGTACGCCCTCTCTTTTTTGCTGCTTCGTATCCTGTTTATTGTTAATGAGGAGTATTGTATGAAAACCAATTATTCTGTTCACAGAAATTTTTTAGAATTATAAAGTATTGGCACATCGCTCTTATTCATTTTTCTCGATGTCACCATATAAATCCTTCAATTTATAATAGAAACCAGAAGGTTAAAAACGGGATTTTTCGTAGTTATAAGGAATACTGGTGCCCACCACGGCGTCCTCGATCTTCTCCAGGATCAGCCAATCGTCCATGTTGCCCTGGTGGTCGAAGGCCAGCGGCGCGATGGGCTGCGCACCGGCGAATTCCACCAGGCACAGACACTTTTTGTGCCAGCGGGTTTGCTGCTTGGGGGACAAATTCAGTTTGGACTGATTTTCCGCCAGCACGCGGCTGATCTCCTCCTCGTTCAGCTTGACGTAGTTCTGGACAGCGGTCACCGTGGCCTTGGCGGTGATAAGCCCGGTGCTTTTCGCCATGAAATAGAGTGACTCTCCGGCAAAGACGCGGCTGTGAGGGATCTTCCGTCCCGCAGCGCCGCGGACCCCCGTGGTCATCTGCCCGGCCCGGATCGTGTCCAGGACCGGTTCACCCGCTCGGCCGCTGTTGTCGCAATACACCAGATGGACCATGCTGTTTCCTCCCTTAAATGCAAAATCATACTTATCTTATTGTATTGTAACAAATTCGGGAAAGACCGTCCTCTCTTTTCCGGACCCAAAAAGAGAGGACGGCCTTTTGACGAAAGCTCAGGGAAGCCCAAACGTTTTTTTCAGCAGGGCGTAATGCTGTTGGATGGAACGGCTCCCATCTACTAAGAGATGGGCATATCCAAGTGCCTGCGCTTGCTGCAGGACCTCGCCGGCAAATAGCGCATCCCGGCACATCCAATTTTCCAAAGCCGCGGCGGGGTTTTGGCACTGCTTCAAAAACAGCTTGGTCCATGTCCGCTCCGCAAAAACTTTCCGCTGAAACGCCTCTGTCGGAACGATGCAGAGATACCGGGACGGCGGCACCGCTTCCTTTGCCATCAGCTGCGGCGTGAAACCCGCACCTTCGGCAATAACGCTTCGCTTCTGGCTCAATTTTTCGAGCGCATCCAGCGCATACGGGAAAATTTCGTCATAAATTTTGAATTCCTCGTCCGCTTGGAGCTGAGAGTCCCGCATCCAAGTCTGTTCCTGATTGAAACTTCGGGCCAGCAGGCTATGGGG
>CATXYA010000308.1 GCA_958403605.1 uncultured Oscillospiraceae bacterium | reverse complement strand
GACTGCCTGCGGCTGCGCCACCCGCACCGCCCGGATGCGGCGGCCCTGCAGCTGCGGCGCCAAAATTTGCCGCACGGTCTCCACTTCGGGCAATTCGGGCATCAAAAACACTCCTTTTCAAGAAAAACCGCGCGGACCACCCACCGGCGGCCCGCGCGGTCACTCATTTCAGCGGATAAACACTCAGCCCGTCACCACGGGCTCGGGCGCATTGACAGGCGGCGCCTTTTTGTCAAAGGAGACGCCCAGTTTGATCATGTTCGCCAAAGCGGGCTTCAGGCCGCGGTAATGGATGGCGGGGATGCCCAGCTGATAAGCCGCCAGGGCATTGTCCCGGTTGTCGTCTAAAAACAACGTCTCCTTGGCCGCCAGGCCGTACTTGTACAGCAGCGCCTGGAAAATGCGCGGGTCGGGCTTGTTGACGCCGATCTCGCAGGAGGCGATGCCGCCGTCGAACAGCGACCAAAACTTGCGCTGGGAGATCAGGTCCAGCACGTCGGCGGGGATGTTGGAGAGGTAGTACAGCCGGTACCCGCGCTTTTTCAGCCGTTTGAGCAGCTGAACGGTGTCGTCCCTGGTCTTGAGCATATCGAACCAGTCCGTCAGAATGACGTCCACCTCAAAGGCGCGGCCGATGGCGGCGCCTTTCTCCCGCATGATGCGGTTGCCCTCCGCCCGGGTGATCTGGTTTGCATCCAACTGCTTCCATTCCTCGCTGCCGAACGTGATCTCATACAGTTGATCTTCCAGCTTTTCATTGAGAAAATGATCTACCAGGAAGGCGCGGGGCTCATAGTCCACCACGACGCCGCCCAGGTCAAACACGACATTTCGAATCATTGATCCACCTGCTGTTATCGATTTTTATTTTCCTCATTATACTACAAAATCCGCCGGATAAAAAGCCCTTTGTCCGGAATAGGAATCAATATCCAGCAAACTTGAAGCACGAAAAGGGGGAACGTCGTTATGACATTGGAAGAATTGTGCCGCAAAGACGTGATCGATCTGGGCACCGGGGCAAACCTGGGCCGTGTGGACGATCTGGTGTTCACGGAAGAAAACGCCCAGGTGACGCACCTGATCTTGTACGGGCGGCTGAAGCTGTTTGGGCTGCTGGGGCGCGAGGAGGACGTACAGATCCCCTGGCAGGATATCCGCAAGGTGGGCAGCGACGTATTGTTGGTGGAGACGCAGGCCGCCGTGCCGAAAAAGGAGAAAAAGCCCTTGGCGTTTCTGCGTGGATGAACCTTGACAGAGCGCGTATAATAAATAAGTACCAAAAAAGAAGGGATGTTTTCGTTGAAACCGCAGACGATGAAACAAAAAAGTTGGCGAAGCGCCGTGTGGCTCAACATGGTATGGACGGTGTTGGTGCCCACGGTCTTCTTTGTGACCATGGAATGGGTGCAGCGCGGCACGCTGCTGGAAGATTTTTGGGACACGCGCTTTTTGCCCCACAAAGAGGCCTACGTGCTGGGCTGGCTGTTTTTGGTGGCGGTCTATGTGGTGCTCAGCCAACTGTTTGGCCGTTACATGCCCGCCACGGCCATCACCTGGCTCGTCAGCAACGTGCCGGGCATCGTGACCTGGTTCAAGCTGGAGATGCGCGGCGAGCCGCTGCTGCCCTGGGATTTTTCCCAGATCGGCGATTTCATGGGCGTGGCCAGCAATGTGAAGCTGCAGGTGCAGCCGCCGATGATCTGGTCCGGCGTCATTTTTGCGGCGCTGCTGGCCGCCAGCCACTTTGTGCGCCTTCCTTATAAAAAGGAAACGCGCTGGCGCTGGCGCGCCGCCTTTGCGGCGGTGGGGGCGCTGGTGTGGTGCGTCATCACCTTCGGCATTTACCTCAACGAGCCCATGTGCCAGAAATACAACATCTGGTCCGACATGTGGATGCAGGACCGCTACTACAAAAATTACGGCCTCATCACCGGCTTCATGACCAATCTGCGGGTATTGAAGATCCAAGACCCAGAGGGCTATTCCCAACAGGCGGTGGAGGAGCTGGCACAGCAGACCGCGGATGCCGCCAAAACGGCAAAGCCCCTGTATGAAGCTTCCTACGCGGCCACCGCGCCCAAGGACGGGCGGGTGCAGAAACCCAATATCATCTATGTGATGAATGAGTCCTTCTGGGACGCCTCACGGCTGGAGGGCGTGACGTTTGAGCCGGAGCTGACGCCCAACCTGACGGCACTCAAGGAAGAATCCGCCTACGGCTACTGCTACTCGCCCTCCTTCGGCGGCGGCACCTGCGATGTGGAATTTGAGGCGCTGACAGGCTTTTCACTGGAGCATCTGCCCGCGGGCTGCAAGCCCTACCAGCAGTATGTGACAAAGGACATGTTCTCCCTGGCGCAGGTGCTGAAGGGCGAGGGCTACTCCACCACGGCCATCCACGGCTATTACGCCAAAATGTGGAGCCGTGAGACGGCCTATCCGCGCCTGGGCATCGACGATTTCATCTCCATCGAGGACGGACCGCATCATCCAGGAATACGAACAGCAGAAGGACGGCGGCCCGGTGTTCATCCACGCCGTCACCATGCAGAACCACACCACCTACGACGAGAGCCGCTACCCGGCGGACGAACTGGTGCAGATCACCCAGCACCCGGGCTTTTCCGCCGAGACGGTCTCGCAGCTGCGGGATTTTGCCACGGGCGTGCATGAGGCGGACGCCGCCCTGGGCGCGCTGATCGATTATTTCCGCACCGTGGAGGAGCCCACCATCATCGTGTTCTGGGGCGACCACTTCAACCCGCTGGGCAAGGGCTACGAGGTGTTTGAAAAGACCGGCTTCATTGAGGAAGGGGACACCGGCAGCCCCAATCTGCGCCAGACGGACCTTTTGATCTGGAGCAATTACGACAACGCCTCCGTGGACCTGGGCACCGTGGCCGCCTACGAGATCACCCCGGTGATGATGGACCTGTACGGCCTTCAGAAACCGGCGCTGTTCGAGTATCTCACTCAGGAGTTCACCGCCATGCGGGCCCGCACCCGCGGCGTCACCGTACAGCCGGACGGCACCTTCAGCGAAGTGCTGGACGAGACGCAGCAGCGGTATTATGACGGCCACTGGCTGCTGCAGTACGACCAAATGTTCGGAAACGAATATCTGACCCCGGAAAAATCCTGAAAAGCCTTGCTTTTTGGGGCCGGGTATGATACACTAATTCGGCAATACGCACGCATTGCTTTGATTTGCTGTGCCCGCAGGGGTGGCAAACCATGCAGGCAATGCGGAGGAAAAAACAATTTTTTAGGAGGACAACATTATGGCAGTCGTATCTATGAAACAGCTTCTCGAGGCCGGTGTCCACTTCGGTCACCAGACCCGCCGGTGGAACCCCAAAATGGCGAAGTACATCTTCACCGAGCGCAACGGCATCTATATCATCGACCTGCAGAAGACCGTAAAGAAACTCGATGAGGCTTATGGCTTTGTGCGCGACGTCG
>CATXYA010000307.1 GCA_958403605.1 uncultured Oscillospiraceae bacterium | reverse complement strand
CGCATCGCCCTGGCGGCGGCGGGCGGGGACCACAAGGCCTTCACCGCCGCGCCCGGCGTGGGCCCCAAGCTTGCACAGCGCATCGTGCTGGAATTGAAAGACAAGGTAAAGGGGCTGGGCGCCGGCGGCGTGGACGCCGCCAGCCTGGCGGGCCCCAGCGCCCCGGTGGGGGCGGCGGCACAGGCCGCGGCGGCTTTGGTCAGCCTGGGGTATTCGGGCACGGAGGCCGCCCAGGCCTTGGCGGGGGTGGACCCCACGCTGCCTGTACAGGAAATGATCCGCCTTGCCCTGCAGGGCATCGGCAAAAGGAGGTAAGCCGCCATGGCATTGGAATCTGTGAATCTGGAACCGCAAAACCGGCTGGTGGCCCCCGAGGCCGAGCCGGAGGACTTCGACAACGAGGCGTCCCTGCGCCCCAAGACCCTGGAGGACTATATCGGCCAGGAGAAGGCGAAGGAAAACCTGCGGGTGTATTTGGAGGCCGCGCAAAAGCGCGGCGAGCCGCTGGACCATCTGCTGCTGTACGGCCCTCCGGGCCTGGGCAAGACTACGCTGGCGGGCATCGTGGCCCACGAGATGGGCGTGCAGCTGCGCGTCACCTCCGGCCCGGCCATTGAAAAACCCGGCGACCTGGCGGCCCTGCTGACGAATTTGCAGGAGGGCGACGTGCTGTTCATCGACGAGATCCACCGCCTCTCCCGCCAGGTGGAGGAGGTGCTGTATCCGGCGCTGGAGGATTACGCGCTGGATATCATGATCGGCAAGGGCCCCTCGGCCCAGTCCATCCGCATCAACCTGCCGCGCTTCACGCTGGTGGGCGCCACCACCCGCGCCGGGCAGATCACGAGCCCGCTGCGGGACCGCTTCGGCGTCATTTTGAAGCTGGAGCTGTACACGCCCGAGGAGCTGGCGAAGATCATCCGCCGCTCGGCGGGCATCCTGCGCGTGCCGTGCGAGCCGGACGGCGCCTTGGAGCTGGCGAAGCGCAGCCGCGGCACGCCCCGTGTGGCCAACCGCCTGCTCAAGCGCGTGCGCGATTTTGCCGAGGTAAAGGGCGAGGGCATCATCGACGCCGAGATGGCGGCGCTGGCGCTGCGCCGCATGGACATCGACGAGCAGGGCCTGGACGAGCTGGACCGCAGCCTGCTGCGCGCCATCATCGAGATGTACGGCGGCGGCCCCGTGGGCCTGGAGACCATCGCCGCCGCCCTGGGCGAGGAGGCCGTCACCCTGGAGGACGTCTGCGAGCCGTACCTGATGCAGATGGGCCTGCTGACACGCACGCCCCGGGGACGCTGTGTCACCAAGTACGCCTACGAGCATTTGGGCATGAAGCTGCCCGGCGCCCCGGCGGACGCGGGCCAGCAGCGGCTGGACGGCTGCTGAAAGGAGCCCTTTTCGGCAGTTTCACAAGATTTGTTCACATTTATCAGTTAAAATACCAGTTTCAGGGGGAACGATATGCGCGCAGCGACAGGCTGGAAGGATTACGAACTCATCGACGCCACGGGCGGCAACCGTTTGGAGCGCTGGGGCGAGACGCTTTTGGTGCGCCCCGATCCGCAGGTGCTGTGGAACACAGGGGAGACAAGCCCCCTGTGGGCCAAGGCCAACGCGGTGTACCACCGTTCCAGCGCGGGCGGCGGCCAGTGGGAATACCGCCGCAAAATGCCGGAAAAGTGGACCATCCGCTATGGGGACCTGCGTCTGGTGGTGTCGCCCACGGGCTTCAAGCACACGGGCGTCTTCCCCGAGCAGGCCGTCAACTGGGACGCCTACCGCACCCTGATCGAGGGGGCGGGGCGGCCGGTGAGCGTGCTCAACCTGTTCGGTTACACGGGCGGCGCCACGCTGGCCTGCGCGGCGGCGGGGGCCAAGGTATGCCATGTGGACGCCTCCAAGGGCATGGTGGCCTGGGGACGGGAAAACGCCGCCGCCAGCGGCCTTGCGGAAAAGCCCATCCGCTGGATCGTGGACGACTGCATGAAATTCGTCGCGCGGGAGATCCGCCGCGGCGTGCGCTATGACGCCATCATCATGGACCCGCCCAGCTATGGCCGCGGACCCGGGGGCGAAATTTGGAAGCTGGAAGACAGCATCGACGAATTCACCGCCCTGTGCGCCCAGGTGCTCAGCGATACGCCGCTGTTTGTGGCCGTCAACAGCTACACCACGGGCCTTTCGCCCAGCGTGATGGCATATCTGCTGCAGGCGCGGATGCAAAAGCGCTTCGGCGGGCATACGGAATGTGATGAGATCGGCCTGCCGGTGACGGCTACGGGCGGGGTGGTGCCCTGCGGGGCCACCGCTTGGTATCTCGGCGGCTGAACGCCGAAGCAAAAGAGGGGAGAACGACGTGGAACAAGGGGAAACGATGTTACAGGCGCAAAACGTGACGTTCCGCTATAACGAGGGCGGGCCGCGCGCGCTGAACGGTGTCTCGCTGGACGTGAAGAAAGGCGAATTCGTGGCGGTGCTGGGCGCCAACGGCTGTGGTAAATCCACGCTGGCGAAGCACTTCAACGCCATCCTGCTGCCCGAGGGCGGGCAGGTGCTGGTGGAGGGCATGCCCACCGCGGACGAGGACCATCTGCTGGAGCTGCGCCAGAAGGTGGGCATGGTGTTCCAAAATCCGGACAACCAAATCGTCGCCACCGTAGTGGAAGAGGACGTGGCCTTTGCGCTGGAAAACCTGGGCGTGGAGTCCGGCGAGATGCGCCGCCGTGTGGACGAGGCCATGCAGCTGGCGGGCGTGTGGAAATACCGGGAAAAAGCGCCGCACAAGCTTTCCGGCGGCCAAAAGCAGCGCGTGGCCATCGCGGGCGTCATCGCCATGCGGCCCGACTGCCTGGTGCTGGACGAGGCCACGGCCATGCTGGACCCCATCGGCCGCGAAAAGGTGATGCACACCGTGCACAAGCTCAACGAGGAGTGCGGCATCACCGTGGTGCATATCACCCATTACATGGAGGAAGCAGCGGGGGCGGACCGGGTCATCGTCATGAGCGGCGGGCAGATCGCCCTGGAGGGCAAGCCCAAGGAGGTGTTCCGCCAGGTGGAGACGCTGCGGCGGCTGCACCTGGACGTGCCCCAGTCCACGGAGCTGTGCCACGCCCTGACGGCGGCGGGCCTGCCGCTGGCGGACGACATCATCAGCGTGGAGGAATGCGCCGCCGCGCTGTACCAAGCGTTGACCGGGAAGGAGGCACGGGGTGGCCTTGGCCGCACAGGCTCCGGTGGAGCCTGTGACCGTGCGCCCCGTTTTTCGCAAAGCGAAAACCTGACCGGAGGGAAGGAGGCACGGGGTGGCCTTGGCTGCACAGGCTCCGGTGGAGCCTGTGACCGTGCGCCCCGTTTTTCGCAAAGCGAAAACCTGACCGGAGGGAAGGAGGCACGGGGTGGCCTTGGCTGCACAGGCTCCGGTGGAGCCTGTGACCGTGCGCCCCGTTTTTCGCAAAGCGAAAA
>CATXYA010000306.1 GCA_958403605.1 uncultured Oscillospiraceae bacterium | reverse complement strand
GTAGTAGCAGGGCGGCTTGCCGCCCGCGTTCGCCTTCCCCCGGCGGGGGAAGGTGCTGAGCGCAGCGAGGCGGATGAGGGGGCGCCCGCGGACTTGCCCTCCCTACAAACACCTGCCCCGCCCGCCCATTTCCCTTGACTATATTATAAAATAGGAATATAATAATTTTACAATATAAAAAGGAGGCGTGCGCCATGTCTCTGTCCCACGGCATCCTGGGCTTTTTGACCTACGGCGAAATGAGCGGGTACGATTTGGCGAAAGCGTTTGGCTCGTCGTTGGATTTTTTCTGGCACGCGCAGACCAGCCACATCTATTTGGAGCTGAAAAAGCTGGAGCGGGACGGTTTCGTCGCGGGCCGGCTCGTGCAGCAGCAGGAAAAGCCCAACAAAAAGCTCTACCACCTCACCGAGGCCGGGCGGCAGGAGTTTTTTCGCTGGCTGGGGGAGGCGGACAGCGGCTTTTCAAGGGAATTCAAAAGCTCTTTTTTGATGAAGGTGTTCTTTTCCGGCAATGTGCCGCCCGCCCAAAGCATCGCCATGCTGCAGGGCTTCATCGCGGGCTGTGAGGCCTATCTGGCCCAGCTGGCTCAAACGCCGCAGACCATCCAGGAATACGGGCGGCAGGTGGAACCCTACCAGGCCCTTTATTGGGAGCTGACCGCCGATTTCGGCCGCGGCTTCATGGAATTTTGCATCGCCTGGGCCCGGCGCTGTATCGCCAGATTGGAGGCGCTCGCATGAAAATTTTGGTGTTCAACGGCAGCCCCAAGGGGGCGCGCAGCAATACCCTGCAGCTGACGAAGGCCTTTTGTGAAGGCATCGCGCAGCGGGTGGAAACGCAGACGGAGATCGTGCCGGTGTACGAGAAAGACCTCCGGGACTGCCGGGGCTGCTTTGGCTGCTGGAGCGCCACGCCCGGCGCCTGCTGTATCGCGGACGACATGGCGGACATCATCGGCAAAATTTTGGCGGCCGATCTCGTCATCTGGAGCTTCCCGTTATATTACTTCAGCCTGCCCTCGCGCCTTAAGGCCCTGATGGACCGGCTGCTGCCCATGAACCTGCCCTTCATGACCCGGGAGAGCCCCGGCGGCGGCCACCCCAGCCGCTACGACCTCTCCGGCAAGCGCTATGCCGTGATCTCCACCTGCGGCTTCTACCAGCCGCAGGGCAACTATGACGCGGTGAACGCCCAGTTCGACCGGCTGTACGGCCCCGGCGGCTACACGGCCCTTTACTGCGGCGAGGGCGAACTGTTCCGCGTGCCGGAGCTGAAAAACCGCACGCAGGAATATCTGGACGCGGTGCGCAGGGCGGGGCGGGAATACGCCGCCGGGGCCATCACACTGCAGACGCGGGAGGCGCTGTCGCAGCTGCTGATGCCGCGGGAAGTGTTTGAGGAGCTGGCGGACGCCGATTGGGGCATCCAGGCGGCCCAGGGCGGCGCCAACGATACGCCGCCCGATGTCTCGCTGAATTTCACCCGCCAGATGGCGGCGCTTTACAACAAGGCGGCCTGGGGCGGCAAAGACCGGG
This sequence comes from uncultured Oscillospiraceae bacterium, assembly GCA_958403605.1. GTDB lineage: Bacteria > Bacillota > Clostridia > Oscillospirales > Ruminococcaceae > Ruthenibacterium. The sequence goes on along the minus strand of CATXYA010000306.1, from coordinate 1,931 downwards.
TGGTGGAGTTCCACTACACCGACACCGGCAGCACGTATCAAATTTTGCTGCAAAAAGAGGGGCACCGGGTGCTCACCGAAAACTTTTTGCCCTATACCACGCGCATCGAGACGCCGCTGGCCCTGTGGCGGAAGATCGCCGCGGAGGAGGTCAATGGCCGTCAGGCCATGATGAAGCACCAATACACCGTACAGGGCGACTTTGAGCTGATGCTCCACTGGGACGAGGTCTTCGGCGTGGGCGGCGCGGTGGCCGCACCGTCCGCACCAGTCAAAAGGACCAACATGTCCCTGATGCTGGCGCCCTGGATCGTCCTTTGGGTACTGCTTCCCCTCAATACCCTTTGGGGCGGGATCGCGGGTATTTTGGCGGAGGCAGCTTTGCCGCTGGCCTTGGTGAAGTGGAAGGCCACGCCGTTCGAGGGCCTCACGTCGGTGTCCGTGGCGGCCATCAGCCTGCTGGCACTGCTGGGCGCCGCGCCCATGCTGGTGCTGCCGCTCTCGTATCTGCTGTTCGGCCTCATGTGGCTGGGCACGGTCTTTTGCCGGCTGCCTCTGTCCGCCTATTATTCCATCAACAGCTACCGGGGCGAACAGGAATGGGAAAATCCGCTTTTCATGCACACCAACCGCATTTTGACGGCCTGCTGGGGCGCGCTGTACCTGGGAGCCGCCGTGTGGACGTATTTTTTGCTGCTGACGCCCTTCGCGCCCTGGACGGGCCTTGTCAATTCGCTGTTCCCGGCGCTGCTGGGAGCGTTCACCGTCTGGTTCCAGAAATGGTACCCCGCCCATTACGCGGCGCAGCGGAGCTGAAAGGGGCCGCAGTTCTCGATAAAAAGCAGAGGGGCGCGCATCCGATTGGATACGCGCCCCTCTGGCTTCTCTCAGGGAAAACTCAGCACAGCGTTTCGCTGTTCACCTCGTCGTAATGGTCGCCATACACCACGTCCAGCTTCTCCATGATGGCGCCCACGTCGTTGTTGATCTTCTGGGCGGATTCCTCGCCGACCATGTTCATGAAATTGGTGTCGATGTAATCGGCCTCCAGCGGCAGGCGCTTGATGATGTGATAGCCGTAGCTGGTTTCCACGATATCGCTGACGGCGCCCTCCTTCAGGGCGAAGGCGGCGTCCTCAAATTCCTGCACCATCTGGCCGGTGGTGAAATAGTATCCCTCGGCGGGCTGGCCGGGGTCCTCGCCATACTCGGTGATCAGCGCCGCAAAGTCCTCCCCGGCGTTGACCTTGGCCAGCACCTCCTCGGCCTTGGTCCGCTCGGCGCTGTGGTCGGGCTGGGCCGCGCTGGCACTCTCGCTGCCGCTGGCGGAGCTGCTGTCCGCCGTCTCCTGGGCGAAGGGGATGAGGATGTGCTGCGCGTGCACGTAGTTTTTAGCGATGTCCGCGCGCACCTCGTCGCCGTAAACCTCCTTGATCACCTTTTGCGTCAGCATACTGTTCAGATACAGGCTGCGGTAGACGTCGGCGGTGTAAAACTGTTGCGCCAGGGCCTGCTGGTAGCCCTCTTCGCCGCCCAGCTGCTCCTGCACGGCGGCCAGGGCGTCGTCCACCTCTTTGATCTCGTCTTCCGTCAAAGAAATATTGTGCTCGTTCGCCAGTTCCTCAAAGGCATAGATGGAAAGCAGGCTCTCCTCGGCGGCGCCCTTCAGCTGGGCCTCCAGCTTTTCGGGGTCGTCCGTGGGCAGCGTGCCGCCGTTTTGGTATTTGATGGCGTTGAGGATGTTCAGAAAATAGTAGCGGTACTCGTCAAACGAGACGTCGTGGCCGTTGACCGTCATCATCGGGTCAGCTTCCACCTTCTTGCCGTCCACATACAGGCCGGGCTCCTTCGTTTCCGCCGCGCTGGCGGAACTGCTGCCGGAAGAAGCGGTGCTGGCGGAACTCGCCGCGCGGGAGGTGGAACCGGACGGGG
>CATXYA010000305.1 GCA_958403605.1 uncultured Oscillospiraceae bacterium | reverse complement strand
GGAGATGGGCTATTACACGCCCAACGAGTTCATCGCCGAATACGTGCAGGGCGACCCCGCCCGCCGTATCGGCTTCGCCAGTGTGAACCCCAACCGCCCGGGGGCGGACAAGCTGCTGCGCGAGGCGGTGTTGGGGCTGGGCCTGAAGGGGCTCAAGCTGGGCCCCATCTATCAGAAATTCGATCCCTCCGCCCCTTTGGCGTATCCGCTTTACGCCATGGCAAACCAGCTGGGGATCCCTGTCATGTGGCATCAGGGCACGTCTTATGTGCAAAGCGGGCCGCTGGAATACAGCAACGCCGTTTTGTTGGATCCGGTGGCGCGCAGCTTCCCGGACTTGAAGATGATCGTGGCGCATCTGGGCCATCCCTGGTTTGCCGAGACTGCATGCCTGGTGCGCAAGCACCCCAACGTCTACACGGATATGTCCGCGCTGGGCACGCGCCCCTGGCAGATGTACAACGCGATGATCACGGCGCTGGAGTATGGCATCGAAGACAAAATTTTCTTTGGGACAGATTTCCCGTTCTTTACCATCGAGCGCACACTGGAGACGTTCCGCAGCATCAACCGGGTGGTGGAGGGCACCAACCTTCCCCGCGTACCCGAAGACGTGATCGAAAAGATCATCCACCGCAATACGCTGGAAATTTTGGGCCTTGTGTGAAAAACGGAAAAGAGGGATAACGTGAAGATTCAAGCGATCGAGCTGATCCCCGTCACCCTGCCATACCACAAACCTGTCAGCGACGCCTGGGGCGTATATCATGCCGCGCACTGCGGCATCGTGCGCGTGACGGATGAAGCCGGCCTGCAGGGCTATGGCGAGATCTCCCTGGCCTGGTTCGGCGGGGTGCACGGCATGTGCCGCGATGCGCAGGCCGAGTGGGTGCCGCGGCTGCTGGGGCTGGACACCGCCGGGATCACGCACATCAATGAGGTGCTGGACGGGCTGTGCACCTTTTCCCGCCGCAGCTTGCTGGTGAAGGCGGGCATCGAGATGGCGGTGTGGGACCTGCTGGGGAAAGAGCGGGGGCTGCCCGTATGGGACTTGCTGGGCGGCAGGCTGCGGGAGAGCATCCCGCTCACCGGAGGCATCGCGATGCTTTCGCCGGAGGAAATGGCCGAACAGGCCCGGCAGGCCGTGGCGGACGGCTATGAGGAGCTGAAGCTCAAGGTGGGGCTTTCCGAGCAGCAGGACCTGGAAGCGGTGCGCCGCGTCCGGGCGGCGGTGCCGGACCATATCCGCCTGCGGGTGGATGCCAACATGGCCTGGAAGGACCGCAAGACCGCGCTGCGGATGATAGAGGCGTTTGCGGCCTACGGAGTGCAGATCGTGGAGCAGCCGCTGGATTACCGGGACCTGGAAGGACTGGCCTGGCTGCGGGACCATACGTCCTGCCAGATCTTGGCCGACGAGGGCATTTGGGACTGGCGCGACGCCGCCCGGTATTTGAAGGCGGGCGCGGCAGACCTGTTCCACGTCTACCTGTGCGAAGCGGGCGGCATCGAAGGCGCGCGGCGCGTTTTCTACACGGCGGCGGCCTTTTCCGTCGGCTGCACCATGGGTTCGATGCCCGAAGGCCTGGTGGGGGCCTGCGCCGCCGCCCAGCTGGCGGCAGCCATGCCCAATCTCTCGGCCCACCCGTCGGACCTGCGCGGCTTCACCGTCTTTGGGGACGATGTGGCGCACACGGCCATGCGGGTGCGGGGCGGCAAACTGGAACTGCCCCAGGGACCGGGCCTGGGGTTTGCCATCGACGAAGAAAAACTGGCCGCGCTGCGGGCAGATCGGCAGGTGAGCGCAGGATGATCTTTGAGGAAATGACGCGTCCGGAATTGGCGCGCGCGGACCGCGGGGCGGTGGTGGTGCTGCCACTGGGCTCCACGGAGCAGCATGGCCTGCACCTGCCGGTGGATACCGACGCCCGCCTTGTGGAGGCGGTGTGCCGCGAATTGGAGCGCCGCCTGCCGGAGACGGTGCTGCTGGCGCCCACGTTTTGGCTGGGCCACTCGCCGCACCATTTGGATTTCGGCGGCACCCTCAGCCTGAACTATGACCTTTACAGCCGGGTGCTGGCGGAAGTGATCGCCTGTTTCGCGGGCATGGGCTACCGCCGCATCCTGCTGGTGAACGGGCACGGCGGCAACGGTATGCCCATCGCCATCGCCCAGCAGGAGATAAAGCTGCGTACGCCGGAGCTGATGCTGTGCAGCTGCAATTACTGGGACCTGGCGCGGGACGCGCTGCTGGCGCTGCGGGAGGGCGGCACGTACGCCATGGGCCATGCATGTGAGCTGGAAACCTCGCTGTACCTTTATCTGGATAAAGACGCGGTGCGCACGGAGCAGATCCGCGACGCGGGCTGCCCCGATGAATCGGGCTATTTTGGCTATGGGATGTTCAACAGCGGGCCGGTGTCGTATCTGGCGAACTTTTCAGAGTTTACGGATACCGGTGCCTTCGGCAAGCCTTCGCTGGCCAGCGCCGAAAAAGGAAAAAAGATGTTCGAGGCTGTGGCGGACGGGCTCGAGCAGTTCACCAGGCTGTTCCGCCAACGAGAGACGATGTGTAAAAAGGAGTGAAGGACAACATGAACCAGGGCATCACCTCCGCGCGCATCCCCCCGGTGTTCGGGCCTTATTCCTCCGCCGTTGTGGCTGGGGACCAGGTCTTTATTTCCGGGAATGCGGGGTTCGACAAAAACCAGCGGCTGGTAGGGGAAGGCGATGTGAAGGCGCAGACGCGGCAGGCGCTGGAAAACATCCGCATGCTGTTGGAGGACAACGGGTTTTCCCTGCGGGATATCGTGCGCAGTACGGTCTATCTCAGCGATATCGCTCTTTGGGACGATTTCAACGAGGCCTATGCGCCCTTCTTTGAGGAGCCTTACCCCGCGCGCACCTGCGTGGGCTGCCAGCTGAACGGCTTTTTGGTGGAGCTGGAGTGCACGGCCGTACGGCAGAAGGGGGAAGGGACATGATCCGGATCGGTGTGATCGGCTGCGGTGATATCGCCGTTACCGCCCATTTCCCGGCGCTGGCCCGCAGCAGCCGGGTACAGATCGCCGCCATCTCCACCCGCCGGGCCGACCGGCTGGAGGCGCTGCGGCAGCAGTACGCGGTGCCCTTTGCCACGACGGATTACAAGGAACTGCTGGCCCGGGAGGAAGTGGACGCCGTCATCATCGCCACACCGCCCTGGGTGACGCCGCAGGTGACCATCGACGCGCTGGAAAGCGGCAAGGACGTTCTGTGCGAGAAGCCCGTCGCCATGACCATCGAGGAAGCCCGCGCCATGCAGGACGCGGCCCGGCGCACGGGCCGCAAGCTGATGGTGGGCATGACGTACCACCACGACCCCATCCTGCACAAAATGCGGGAATGGGTGCAGAGCGGCCGCCTGGGTGCGCCGCTGCTGTTCCGGGTAAGCGTGTACGATGAGACCTGGGACCCGGAGGAAAATCCCGAGCACTACGG
>CATXYA010000304.1 GCA_958403605.1 uncultured Oscillospiraceae bacterium | reverse complement strand
CCCGGTGGGGGAAGGTGGCAGCCGCTTCGCGGCTGCCGGATGAGGGGGCGCCCGCCAGCGTTTCCTTCTATTCGCAGCGGCGGCACGTGAAAAAAGGCGGTCCATGGCCGCCTCTACAAAAAGTGGGGGCGGCCCGCAGGCCGCCCTTTCCACAAGCTGTTTTATTTTCCCGCGCCGCCAAACCAGAAGCGGAACGAATCGCCCGGCTCCAGCGTGCGGCAGAATTCCTCGTGCACCGGGGCGCCCCAGCTGTCGTCGCCGCCCACGCCCGTCTGGCCGCCGGAGCAGCGCACCACCGTTTTGGTGACGGGGGGCAGGGCGTAATCGTGCCGGGCCAGCTCCAACTCCTGCGGCGTGTAGGGCAGGGCGCTGAAATCCATGCCCTCCGGCGTGTGGAAGATCAGGTTGACGCCGCCCTCGGCGGAGACCACGGCGGCGCGCACGTCCGTGCGGTTGCCGCACTCCTGCGGGCGGGCATAGGGCGTGCGGTTTTCCGCCACCCGGTAATTCCAGCGCCCCAGCAGCGCGCCGCGGCGGCGGTCGGCATAGTTCTCCTCCGGGCCGCGGCCATAGTAATCCACGCGCCCGTACACAGCCGGCAGGGTGAACAGCAGCGCAAACTCCGGCACCTGCACCGGCTCTTTGCCGTTGTAGGTGAGATCCACCTCCACCTGGCCGTCCCCGGACACGCCGTACAGCACCGTGACCGTGGGGCTGCCCGCCAGCGGCAGCACGTACACCGCCGTCCAATCGGCGCGCAGGCTGCTGTGGGAGATGCCGCAGGTCAGCATGCGGGCGTCCTCGCCCGCCATGCGCCAGGCGCCCTGGGCATGGGGCATGCCGTTGCCGCGGTCGTTGTCCGTGGGGGCGCGCCAGAAGTTGAGGCGCGGCGCCTCCTGCAGCAATTCCACACCGTGCCAGCGGTAGGACGTCATGGCGCCGCTCTCGCGGGAGAACAGCACCTCAAAGCCGGGGCCGCTGACGCCCACGTTGTTGCGCCCCTCCACCACGGACACGCCCTGAGTGCACAGCGGGGGCACCTGCTCCTTGCGGATCAGGCATTGGCCCTGGGCGACGCAGAAGCCCGCCTCGGCCCACGGGGTATCCTCTTTCAGCAGCACGCTGGCCGTCACCGTGTACTCGCCGGCGTCGTCCGGCACCACGAAGGGCAGCGGCAGATGCACCGTTTCCCCGGGCGCCGCCGCCGCGGACACCTCGCGGCTCTCCAGCAGGCGGCCCGAGCGGTGCAGCTCGGTGCGCACCGCGAAGCGGCCCAGGTCGGTGAACAGCGAATCGTTGCGGATGGCCACGTCGTATTTGGAGGGCTGGACGTCAAAATCCTGGTAGCAGGCCTTGACCTCCTGCAGCTTGGGGGTGGGGGTGCGGTCGGCAAACAGCAGGCCGTTGCAGCAGAAGGTGCCGTCGTTGGGGCGGTCGCCGAAATCGCCGCCGTAGGCGATGTACTCCTGCCCGGTGAGCGATTTCGCCAGCAGGCCCTGGTCGATCCAGTCCCAGATGAAGCCGCCCTGGTAGCGCGGCTCGCGCACCGCCAGGTCGGTGTATTTGTACAGCGCGCCGCAGCTGTTGCCCATGGCGTGGCTGTACTCGCAGCTGATCATCGGCTTGCCCGGATGCTCGGCCAGCCACCGCTCGGCCACGGCGGCGGGGGTGTACATCTGGCTCTCCACGTCGCTGGTCTCGTCGTAGCGGCGGTCGTGGAACACGCCCTCGTAATGCACCAGGCGCGCGGGGTCGTTCCGGCGGAAGAATTGGCTGACCTGGGCCAGCACCTTGCCGCCGCCGGATTCATTGCCGCAGCTCCACAGCAGCACGCAGGCGTGGTTCTTGTCCCGCTGGAAAAGGCTGTTGGCCCGGTCCAGCACCGCGGCGCTCCAGCTCTCGTCGTCGCCCGGCACCGCCGTCTCGGGCGTTTGGCCCGCCGCGCTTTGCCAGGTGCCGTGAGTCTCCAGGTCCACCTCGTCGATGACGTAGAGGCCGTATTCGTCGCACAGGTCGTACCAGCGGGTGCAGTCGGGGTAATGGCAGGTGCGCACGGCGTTGATGTTGTGGCGCTTCATGGCCAGAATGTCCGCTTTCATGTCCTCTTCGGTGACGGTGCGGCCCGAGCGGCAGTTCCACTCGTGGCGGTTGACGCCCTTGAACACGATGCGTTTGCCGTTGAGCGTCATCAAACCGTTTTTCATCTCAAAGCGGCGGAAGCCGAAGCGCAGGGGCACCTGCTCCAGCGTGGCGCCGTCCGGCGCCAGCACCCGCAGCACGATGGAATACAGGTTCGGCTGCTCGGCGCTCCACAGCGCGGGGCGGGGGAAATCCGCCGCCAGGGTCAGGTGCTCGCCGCTGATGGGCGCCTCGATGCACATGTCGCCCGTGTCCAGCTGCACGCGGCCCGCGCGCTCGCCCTCCAGCAGCAGGTCCACCGTCAGGCGGCCGTTCTGCAGGTCCTCGTCCAGCACCGGCTTCAAAAAGGCGTCGGCGATGTGCGTGCGGCCCTGGGTGTACAGCACCACGCTGCGGAACAGGCCCGACAGGCGCCAGAAATCCTGATCCTCCAGCCAGGAGCCGGAGCAGTAGGCGAACACCTGCGCCGCCAGCCGGTTGGCGCCGGAGCGCTGGATGTAGGGCGTCAGATCGAAGCTGGCGGGGGAGAAGCTGTCCTCGCTGTAGCCCACGAAGGTGCCGTTGCACCACACGGCCAGCGCGCTGCCGGCGCCCTCGAAGCGCACGCCCACGCGGCCCGTCCAATCGGCGGGCAGGGTGAAATCCTTGACATAAGTACCCACGGGGTTTTTCTGCGGCACCGCGCCCACGTCCAGGGCCTCATGGCCGTCCCAGGGATACTGCACGTTGACGTACTGCGGCAGGCCCCAGCGCCCCGCGCCCTGCAGCTGGATGGGCCCGGGCACGCGGATGGTGTCCCACGCGGCCACGCCCACCGTGGGGTCGGCAAAGTTTTGCGGCGCGTCCTCCACCGACGGGGCAAAGGCAAATTTCCATTTGCCGTCCAGGGACAGCTCCATCGGCTCGCCCAAGGCGTCCACAGGCCGCAGCGCGGCCCGCACGGGGCGCCGGTCCACGGCAAAAACGCCGCGGTCGGCCAGCCAGGCGGGAGAAAAATCGGTCATAGCAGTTCGCTCCTTTTGTATTGAAAGCGCCCGCAAAAAACTTGCGGGCGGTGGTGATTTTCCTTTGTCCCATTATCTCATGTTCCCGGCCCCGGTGCAAGAGGCTGGCACAGGAAATTTGCTCCTGTGCAACATTTTTTGCGCGCTGCAACAAAAAGCCGCAGCCTGTTTCCCCGGGGGAGGGGCTCGGCTTGCCGGAGGGGAAAGCTTTGTGCGCGCCCCCTCATACGACTGGTACGCAGAACGGCGGCCAATGGCCGCCGCTACGGAGAGAATGGGACGCGGGTGCGCGCCCCCTCATCCGCTTCGCTGCGCTCAGCACCTTCCCCCACCGGGGGAA
>CATXYA010000303.1 GCA_958403605.1 uncultured Oscillospiraceae bacterium | reverse complement strand
CCACCGCGCCACCGCCGCCAAAATGTACGGCGTGCAGCCCAAGGACGTCACGCCCGCCATGCGCTCCTCCGCCAAAGCTATCAACTTCGGCATCATGTACGGCAAGGGCGCGTTTTCCCTGAGCAAGGACCTGTCCATCAGCGTCAAGGAGGCCGACGAGTTCATCAAAGCGTACCTGGGCACCTACCCCAAGGTGAAGCAGTATATGGACAAGACCATCGCCGACGGGCGCGAAAACGGCTATGTGGCCACCCTCTACGGCCGCCGCCGCGCGCTGCCGGAATTGCAGAGCAGCAACTTCAACCTGCGCGCCTCGGGCGAGCGCATGGCCATGAACACGCCCATCCAGGGCACGGCGGCGGACGTCATCAAGCTGGCGATGGTGCGGGTGTACCGCCGGTTGAAGGCCGAGGGCCTGGCCGCTAAGCTCATCCTGCAGGTGCATGACGAGCTGATCGTGGAGTGCCCGCTGGCCGAGCAGGAGCGCGCGGCCAAGGTCTTGGGCGAGGAGATGCGCGGCGCGGCCCAATTTGCGGTGCCGCTGGACGCCGACGTCAACGCGGGGGCCACCTGGTATGACGCCAAAGGTTGAGTGTATCCCCCTATGCAAGGCCGACGTGCCCGCCGCCGCCCGTTTGGAGGCCACGGTGCCCGACGGCTGGAGCGAGCAGGGCATCCGCGGCGCGCTGCACAGCCCCGCCGCCCGCTGCTTCGTGCTGCGCGCAGGTGACAAGGTATTTGCCTTTGCAGCTTTTACCTTTGCCGCCGATGAGGCCAATCTGGACGCGCTGAGCGTTGCAAAAGAGGCGCGCCGCCGCGGTTTTGCCACCCATTTGCTGCAGACTGCGCTGAAAACGCTGCATGAGGCCGGGGCCCGCGCCTGCTATTTGGAGGTGCGGCAGAGCAACCTGCCCGCCCGCGCGCTCTATGAGTCGTTCGGCTTTATACGAATTGGAATAAGACGTTCATTTTATACAAACCCGTCGGAAGCTGCCGTTTTATACAAAAAGGAGCTGTGACCTGTGGCTGATTGGGACCCCGCCCTCTATCTGCAATTTGCGGAGGACCGCACCCGCCCGGCGGCGGAGCTGGCGGCAGCCATTCCCTGCACGGCCCCGGCGCGCGTGCTGGACCTGGGCTGCGGCCCCGGCAATTCCACCGCCGTGCTGGCCGCGCGTTTTCCGGGTGCGCGGCTGCTGGGGGCGGACGCCTCTCCCGCCATGGCGGCGGCGGCCCGGGCCGCCTACCCACAATACGAATTTGCGGTCTGCGATATTTCATCCCAGCTGCAAGTGGTGGGCACGGGCTGGGACGTGGTGTTCTCCAACGCCTGCCTGCAGTGGGTGCCCGGCCACCGGGCGCTGCTGCCCGCGCTGTACGCCCTGCTGGCGCCCGGCGGCGTTTTGGCCGTCCAGATCCCGCTGCAGCGGGCTCAGCCGGTGCAAGGCCTGCTGCGGGAATTGGCCGTCGCGCCCCGCTGGCGTCCGCTGCTGCAGCCCCGGCCGCTGCACCTGCTGGAGCCCGCGGAATATTGGGACCTGCTGGCCGGGCTGACGCCCCAATTCCGCATGTGGCAGACCGTCTATTACCAGCAGCTGGAGAGCCACGAGGCCCTCTTGGCATGGTACCGCGGCACGGGCCTGCGCCCCTACCTGGCGCAGCTGCCCGCCGCCCAGCGCCCGGCCTTTGAGGCCGACGTGCTGGCGGGCATTCGGGAGCTGTATCCCGTCCGGCCCGGCGGCGGCGTCCTCTTCCCCTTCCCCCGGCTGTTTTTCACCGCGCAGAAGCCGCCGGAACAACTTTGAGAAAAAGGACCGTTCATCCATGAAATTGTTAGGCATCGAATCCAGCTGCGACGACACCTGCGCCGCCGTGGTGGAAGACGGCCGGACGCTGTGCTCCAATTGCATCGCGTCCAGCGCCGAAGAGCAGAACCTGTACGGCGGCGTGGTGCCCGAGATCGCCAGCCGCCGCCATATCGAGCATATCTCCCAGGTGGCGCGCCGCGCGCTGGACGAGGCGGGCTGCGCGCTGGAGGACATCGGCGGCGTGGCCGTCACCTTTGCCCCGGGGCTGATCGGGGCCGTGCTGGTGGGCGTCAACTTCGCCAAGGGGCTGGCCTATGCCGCTCAAAAGCCGCTGATCCCCGTGCACCATCTGCGCGGGCACATCGCGGCGCTGTACCTCACCCATCCGCAGTTAAAGCCGCCCTTCTTGTGTCTGGTGGCCAGCGGCGGGCACAGCCATATCGTGGCCGTGGATACTTACACCAGCTTCCGCGTGCTGGGGCGCACGGTGGACGACGCCGCGGGCGAGGCCTTCGACAAGGTGGCCCGCACGCTGGGCCTGGGCTACCCCGGCGGCCCGGCGGTGAGCAAGGCCGCCCTGGGCGGCGATCCCAAGGCCTATCCCCTGCCCACGCCCAAGGTGGAGGGCAAGTACAACGTCAGCTTTTCCGGCCTTAAGACCGCCGTGCTCAACACCGTCAACCAGGTGCGGCAAAAGGGCGGCGAGGTGGACATCCCCGGTCTGGCCGCCAGCTTCCAAGGGCGCATCACGGAAATTTTGGCCGAAAAGCTGCTGCTGGCCGCCGCCGACACCGGGGCCAAGCAGGTGTGCATCGCCGGGGGCGTGGCGGCCAACGGCGCCCTGCGCCAAAAGCTGGAACAGGGTGTACCGCGCCTGGGCGCAAAGCTTTACCTGCCCGAGCTGAAGCTGTGCGGCGACAATGCCGCCATGATCGCCGCGCAGGGGTATTACGAGTACCAGGCCGGGGGCGATTTTTCCAATTGGCGCCTCAACGGCCTGCCCACCCTGGGCATCGACTATCAGTAAAGGGAGGTACCTTTTCATGCACACCAGGCCCGACTTAAGGCCCGGGCTTTGCCTGCGCGCCGGGTCAGGATGGGAGTTCAGCAGTTGGTTTTTGCCGGACGGCGGATCGGAGCTTTTACCAATCCGTTCGTAAAGGAGAAATTCAACATGCATTCCCACGCACAAGATCCGGAACGCCATTTCTGGACGTATATCCTGCCCGCCATGGCCAGCCAGATGCTGACGGGCTTTTTCATTATTGTCGACGGTTTTTTCATCGGCCAGAACCTGGGCGACCAGGGCCTGGCCGCCATCAACCTGTTATGGCCCCTGCCCGCTTTGGTGCTGGCGGTGGGCCTGGGGCTCGGCTCCGGCGGCAGCGTTTTGATGGCCACCATGCTGGGCGCGGGGCGGCCGGCCGAGGCGCTGCGCGCCCGGGGCAACGCCATCTTATGCCTGGCGGCCTCCACACTGGCGCTGATGGCGGCGCTGTGGTTTTCCTATCCGGCGCTGCTGCGCTGGCTGGGCGCCCAGGAGGAACTGTACCGCCTGGCGGACGAATACTGCCGCATCGTCATTTTGCTGTGCGGTGCCCAGGTGTTCAACAGCGGCCTCAACCCCCTGCTGCGCGCCATGGGGCGCACGGTGGCGGCCATGGGCATCATGATCGCCGGG
>CATXYA010000302.1 GCA_958403605.1 uncultured Oscillospiraceae bacterium | reverse complement strand
CCTCACGAGTGTATCGGAGCGGCCCGGTTTATAAACGAAGGGATAGCGCCCCGCCATGCAGGGTAGGCAACAATTCGGGAGGATGGCGATCATGGACAGCAAGGAAATCATTTTTACGCGGAAGTGGACAGATTTTGGGTGGGTGCAGCCGGGAATGACCTGTCATTATGCCCTGACGGTCGAAAGCTCTGCCGGCGGCACCTGCGGTGTGGCTGTGGGAGAAGAGGGCACTTGGCGCGGGACAAAATTCCGGTTCCATTCTCTGCGGGCGGCGCTGCGGCTGCTGCGGTTTTTGTATGAGAACGGCGTGACGCCCGATATGGTCTCCGGCATCGAGGAAGACCTGCAGGCCTCCCACCTGCTGGAACAATGGGATGAGGAAGTGCGCGTATGAGGAAAAAGCCGCTCAGAGTCTTGGTGGCGGACGGGGACCGCAAAGAGCTTTCGCTGCTGCGCGCCACCCTGATGCGCGCGGAAGAGATCGGGGAGACCCTTTGTGCCCAGACGGCGGAAGAGGCCAAAACCAAGCTGCGCAACTGCGGCGTCGATGTGCTGCTGATGGAGTTTCAGCTGCCGGACGAAGATGGGCTGGACCTGCTTTACGATCTGCAGGAGCTGGCGCTTTCCCCAAAACCGCGCATTCTCATCCTGACGGCTTACGCCCCTGCGGAGGCGCTGGTGCGCCGCGCCTATCAGCTGGGCGCGGACAGCGTGCTGAAAAAGCCTTATTACGGCGACCGCCTGCTGCGCCGTATCCGGGACGTATGCGAGGCGTCCGGCGCCGAGGAGCTGCAGCGGGAGCAGGAGCGTGTAATCATGAAAACGGTGTTAGGCCTGCGCAAAAAGGGCAATGCTTCCGGAGAGGGATACTTACAGCAGGCGCTGCAATTTGTGTTCAACACGCCCAACAGCTGGCGGATGAACGATGTGTACAACGACATCACGGAGCGGGAGGGTACCACCTACAATGCGGTGGAAGCGGCCATGCGCAGCGCGGTGACGCGCATCTTCCGTGACCGCACGGCCACGCTGGAGCAGCTGCTGGCCTTGACGGGGCGGCAGGAGGCGACCCACATGACTTCCTCGGAGTTCCTGCACTGGCTGGCCGTCGCCATCAAGCTGCAAAATAACTGGTAGCGCCGGACGGTCCCACCCCGGAGGCGCTGCAAAGAAAACGGAGGATCAGAATGAAACACTGCGAACTTTCTGAAAGCGGTCCCATCCCGCAGCCGGAGACAGGGGACAAAAGCCAACTGCTGAAAGGTCTGGCCCAGCTGCTGCGGGATGGACTTGGCGGAAAGAGCGCGGTGGTTTTCCATTTGGAGCAAAACGGTGCGGTGCGGCGGCTGGGAGCGGCGGCCCCCGAGCCGCAAACCCAATGGATGGGGGCGTTCCTGCGCGCCCCGGAGCCGCTTTTGCTGCGAATGGCACAAGCGGGGGACGCCTGGGAGGCGGCCTGTGCGTTGGATGGGCAAACGCTGGTGCTGGTGCAGGGCCTGCAGGGGAAACCGGACGCGCCGCGGTGCGCCGCCGCGCGCACCTTGCTGGCCGGCCTGCGCGCCCAATGGCGGCAAAATTTGGCGGCTGCGGCGGCGCAGGGATTGCGTCCGCCGCTTTTCGTCGCGCTGGAAGCGGCGGACATGCTGAAGGCAAATGTGCGGCAGGCCGCGTCCGGGCGCTATGGAGCGGAATACGCTGAAACGTTTTCGTTTTTGGAGCAGAGCTTATATCAGGAGCTGTGTCTGGCGGAAAAGCTGGTGCAGCTGCAAAGCGAACTGCCGCAGGCGCGGGAAATTCTGGATCTGCGGGACGTCACCCGGCGGGCCGTGCACGCGGCGCGGCCCTATGCGTGCCTGAACGGTGTTGCGGTAGAATGGCGCGACGAAGTGGGCCGTCCGCTGCTGGGGACTGGCCGGACCGATTGGTGGGAGCAGATCGTGCTCGGCCTGCTTGCGGGCGCCGTGGGCCGCTGCGCCGAAACCGGCGGTGCCGTTACCGTCACTCTGGCGGCAGAGCCGGCGGTGCTGACGCTCACCGTGCAGGACAACGGCGGCGGCCTGCAAACGGCGGTGCCGTATCTGTTGGAGGCCGCCGGGGATGAAAAAAACACGGGGCAAAAAGGCGCGGAGCTGGGGCTGTGCCTGGTGCGGCGCCTGGCGGAGGCGCTGGGCGGCGCCGTGCAGGCCCAAAACGCCGCGTCCGGCGGTGCAGTGTTCACGGTGCAGGTGCCGCTGCCGCCGCCGTTGGGGCCGCAGGAAGAGCAGCTGCACGCCCCGGTGCGGGCCGGAGGCGATACGGCGGAACGGGCGAAAATGGAATTTTCCGTCCTGGACCGCTGGCAGGCGGAGCAGGAGGAGCTTTTATAAAAAAATAGCCATAGGCTATTTTTTGTGATGTGCGCAATAAAAAACGGCTGGGAACTTTACTTTCCCTTGGGAATCATGTAAAATATGGACTGAACATAACAAATGATAGGGATGGTGCAGGACGATGGCAGTAAAGTATCACCGCATCCTGTTGAAGCTCAGCGGCGAGGCCCTCAGCGGCGCGCAGGGCTTTGGCCTGGATGTCGACACGATCCAAAACATCTGCGGCGGCATCAAAAAAGCCCATGACCTGGGGGCGGAGATCGCCGTGGTGGTCGGCGGCGGCAACTTTTGGCGCGGCCGGGCCAGCGGCGAGATGGAGCGCACCCGCGCCGATCAGATCGGCATGCTGGCCACGGCGATGAACGCCTTGGCTGTGGCCGACGCGCTGGAGCATTTGGGCCTGGAGGTGCGGGTGCAGACCGCGCTGAGCATGCAGCAGGTGGCGGAGCCGTATATCCGCAACCGCGCCATCCGGCATTTGGAAAAGGGCCGCATCGTCATCATCGCCTGCGGCACGGGCAACCCCTTCTTCTCCACGGACACGGCCAGCGCCCTGCGCGCGTGTGAGATCAACGCCGACATCATCTTCAAGGCCACGATGGTGGACGGCGTCTACGACAAGGACCCGAAGAAGTATCCGGACGCCACAAAGTACGACACGCTCACGTTCAGCCGTGTGCTGGCCGAGCAGCTGGCCGTCATGGACAGCACGGCGGCCACCATGTGCCGCGACCACGGCATGCCCATCCTGGTGTTTGATTTGGCGGACCCCGACAACATCGCCCGTGCGGTAAACGGCGAGACCGTGGGCACGCTGGTGACGGAATAACGACGCAGAAAGAGAAAAGAGGAGAACGACGATGAGCGCAGAGACACAAGTTTACAAAGAGAAGATGGACCATACCATCCACCATTTGCAGCGCGATCTTGGCGCGATCCGCGCGGGCCGCGCAAAACCGTCCATTCTGGATAAGGTCACTGTGGATTATTACGGCAGCCCCACCCCCATCAACCACGTGGCGGCTGTGGCCGTGTCCGAGGCCCGCGTGCTCACCATCAGCCCGTGGGACGCCTCGCTGATGAAGGTCATCGAAAAGGCGATCCTCACCTCCGATATCGGCATCAACCCCACCAAC
>CATXYA010000301.1 GCA_958403605.1 uncultured Oscillospiraceae bacterium | reverse complement strand
GTGCGCCGGATGCTGGACGAGGCGGGTTATCCCGACTGCGGCATCTGCGCCTCCAACTCCCTGGACGAATACATCGTGCGGGATCTGCTGCTGCAGGGCGCGCAGATCGACAATTTCGGCATCGGTGAAAACCTCATCACCTCCAAGTCCAGCCCCGTGTTCGGCGGCGTGTACAAGCTGGTGGCGGTGAAGGACGGCGGCACCTACCTGCCCAAGATCAAGATCAGCGAGACGGTGGAGAAGATCACCATCCCCCACCGCAAAAACCTGTACCGCATCTATGACAACGAGACGGGCAAGGCCATGGCGGACTACATCACCCTGTACAGCGAGGAAGTAGGCCCCCACGACGAGCTGACGCTGTTCGACCCGGTGGAGACGTGGAAAAAGCGCACCTTCACCAACGTCACCATCAAAAAGATCAACGTGCCCATCTACGTGCAGGGCAAGCGCGTTTACGAAAGCCCCAAGCTGGAGGACATCAAAGCCTACTGCGCCGCCCAGGTGGACACGCTGTGGGACGAGGTGACCCGCTTTGAAAACCCGCACCGCTACTATGTGGACCTCTCGCAGAAATTGTGGGACGAGCGCCAGCGCCTGCTGAACGAATATGGGCAGGATTGAGTTTGCCCCCCGCCCGGACGCCCAGCTGCAGGAGCTGTTTCTGGACGTGGCCCGGCGGGACGAGCGCATCCGCGCCGTGGGCATGGAGGGCTCCCGCGTGGACCCTGAGGCCCCGGCGGACGCGCTGCAGGATTGGGACGTCACCTATTTCGTCACCGACATGGCCGCCTTTTTGGCGGACGATGCCTGGCTGGACGTGTTCGGCCCGCGGGTGATGCTGCAAAAGCCCGAGGATATGGAGCTGTATCCCGCGGAGCTGGGCGGTTATTTCACCTACCTGATGCTGTTCGAGGATGGGATGAAGATCGATCTGGGGCTGGCCCCGGTGGAATTTCTGCCCGCTTACTGCGCGGGCACCAGCGTCTTCGGCGGCCTGGTGCGGCTGCTGCTGGACAAGGACGGCCGCATTGCCGCGCCGCCCGTGCCCTCCGGCGCAGCCTTCGCCACCCGGCGGCCCACGCCGCGCATGGCGGACGACTGCTGCAACGAATTCTGGTTCACGGCCAGCTATGTGGCCAAGGGCCTGTGCCGGGACGAGCTGCCCTTTGCCGCCGCCCTGCTGGACAACGTGCGCAGCGCAGCGCTGACGATGCTGGCCTGGCAGGACGGCTTTGCCCATGGCTTTGGCCGCAGCCCGGGCAAATATTACAAGTGGCTGGCGCCCCGCCTGGCGGAGGAGGAGCGCCGTTTGTGGACACGCACCTACGCCATGGGCGGGCGCGGGGAATGCCGCGGCGCTTTGGACGCCGCCATCCTGCTGATGCACGGCGCCGCCGCGCAGGTGTGCGCCGCTCTCGGCTGCCCGGTGCCCGGCTACGAGGGCCCGGTGACGGCTTACATCGAGGCGATGTACCGCCGCTTCTGGCCGCGGCCCTGACCTTTTATTGCTCCGCAATAAAAAACTCATCTTAATGGCCCTGTTTCTCGCCGCTTGCGCGGCAACCGAAACAGATAGCCGAAAAAATAGCCTGCGGCTATTTTTTTAACGATCGGACTTGGAAAAGGAGAAATCTTATCTTGGAAAAGACCCACACCCAAAGCACCGGCGCGCTGCTGCGCCGGTTTGCCCCCTACTTATCCCGTTACAAGGGCATTTTATGCCTGGACCTGTTCTGTGCCGCCCTCACCACCGTGTGCGAGCTGGTGCTGCCGATGATGATGCGCGCCATCACCAACCGGGGCGCCGACGATCTGGCGAGCCTGACGCTGTCCTTCATTCTGCAGATCGGCGCGCTGTATCTGGTGCTGCGCATCATCAACGCCGTGGCGGGCTACTTCATGGCCAACACCGGCCACGTGATGGGCGCGCGCATTGAGACGGACATGCGGCGCGACGCCTTCAGCCATTTGCAGCGGCTGTCCAACAATTACTTCGCCAACACCAAGGTGGGCCAGATCATGGGCCGCATCACCAACGACCTCTTCGACGTGACGGAATTTGCCCACCATTGCCCGGAGGAATTCTTCATCGCCGGGCTCAAGGGCACCGTCTCCTTTCTCATCCTGGCGCGCCTGAACCTGTGGCTGACGCTCATCATCTTCGCCTTCATCCCTGTGATGCTGCTGGTGTGCGTGAAGCTGAACTTCTACGTGCGCTCCACCTTCCGCAAGCAGCGCCGCCAGATCGGCGAGCTGAACGCCCGCATCGAGGACAGCCTGCTGGGCGAGCGCGTGGTGAAGGCCTTTGCGGGCGAAGAGGTGGAAAAAGAAAAATTTGAGCGGGACAACGCCAAATTCCTGGACATCAAAAAAGAGACCTACCACTGGATGGCCGCCTTCAACACCACTACGCGCCTGTTTGACGGCGTGATGTACCTGGCCGTGCTGGTGGCGGGCGGCGTCTTTATGATGAAGGGGCAGATCGATCCCGGCGACCTGGTGGCCTACATGCTGTACGTCACCACGCTGCTCACCACCATCCGCCGCATCGTGGAATTTGCCGAGCAGTTCCAGCGCGGCATGACAGGCATCGAGCGCTTCTGCGAGATCATGGACGCCGACGTGGAAATTTTGGACGAGCCCGGCGCCACGCCCCTGCAAAACGTACAGGGCGACATCGTGTTCGACCACGTGTCCTTTGAGTACCCCGACGACCACAACAAGGTGCTGCACGATCTGTCGCTGCACGTCCGCGCGGGCGAAAAGCTGGCGCTGGTGGGTCCTTCCGGCGGCGGCAAGACCACGCTGACGAACCTCATCCCCCGCTTTTACGACCCCACCTCCGGCCAGATCTTCATCGACGGCCAGGACATCAAGCACGTCACCGTGAAATCGCTGCGGCAGGCCATCGGCATCGTGCAGCAGGACGTGTACCTGTTCAGCGGCTCGGTGTATGAAAACATCGCCTACGGCCGCCCCGAGGCCACCCGTGAGGAAGTCATGGAGGCCGCCCGTCTGGCCGGGGCGCACGAGTTCATCTCGGCGCTGCAAAACGGCTACGACACCTATGTGGGCGAGCGCGGCGTCAAGCTTTCCGGCGGGCAGAAGCAGCGCATCTCCATTGCCCGCGTATTTTTGAAAAACCCGCCCATCCTTATTCTGGACGAGGCCACCAGCGCGCTGGACAATGAGAGCGAGCATCTGGTGGGCCAAAGCCTGGCCCGCCTGGCCGTGGGCCGCACCACGCTCACCATCGCCCACCGCCTGACCACCATCCAAAACGCGGACCGCATTCTCGTGCTGGGCAACGAGGGCATCGAGGAAGAGGGCACCCACGCTCAGCTGCTGGCGAAGGGCGGCACCTATCACCGCCTGTGGACGGGCGCCCAGGAGCTGGACAGCGGCACATTTTAACAAAGAACAGGAGGCGCATGCCATGGACCCGCTGGTGACCGTCATCATCCCGGTGTACAACGCCGCCGAGCGTCTGGCGCGCTGTATCGAA
>CATXYA010000300.1 GCA_958403605.1 uncultured Oscillospiraceae bacterium | reverse complement strand
CGAAAGATAATTACGAAGATGTTTTAAAACTGAAGGTCGCCGGAAATCAGGAGGATTTCGTATCTACTGTTGTTTATTCGCTGGCGCAGGCATGGGTATATAGAAATACAGCTTATCCTTTTGCAATTTATGCAGATAATACAGTTGTCGGTTTTATCATGTTAGGATATTATGAGTCAAAAAATCAGTATACCTTATGGAAATTCATGATAGATGAGCAGTATCAAAACAAAGGCTATGGAAAAAAAGCTCTGAGGCTTGCATTAAATTGGCTTGTGAATAATTTTGATGTCAAGGAAGTTTATACCGGTGTCGCTTTTAAAAATACCATAGCTGAAAGGCTATATTATTCTTTAGGATTTAGAAAAACCGGTGAACTTGACGAATCACAATATGAAATGAAATTAATAGTTCAGGATTCACCGGCAGCTTTATAAATACAAGTTTTATCAGGTCGTTCAGTCATTGGCTCATAAAAACATATGATAGATTTCAGGCCGTTTTACGGTACCCCCCAAAAAAGGCGCGGTGACGCAACAAAAGAATGCCTCCCTCCGCGGCCACGGCCTGCGAAGGGAGGCATTTGAAATTATAATTCTTCCACCACCGCGCGGATGAGGCGGCGCAGCTGGCCGCCCTTTTGCCCGGCGATGGCGTTGACCTCGTCCCCGGACAGGGGCTGCATCAGCACGCCCGCCGCCATATTGGTGACCATGGAAAAGCCCAGCACCGGCAGCCCGCAGTGGGCGGCGGCGATGACCTCCAGCACGGTGGACATGCCCACTGTGTCGGCGCCCAGGGTGCGGAACGCGCGGATCTCCGCCGGCGTCTCGAACTGGGGGCCACCCACACCGATGTACACGCCCCGGCGCAGGGGCACCCCGCATTTTTCGGCGGCGGCCAGCGCCTTTTCCCGCAGCGCAGGCGCATAGGCAAACGTCATGTCGTTGAAGCGCGGGCCGATGGCGTCGTCGTTGGGGCCCGTCAGCGGCGAGAGGCCCGTCAAATTGATCTGGTCCTCGATGAGCATGATGTCGCCCACCGCAAAGGAAGTGTTGATGCCGCCCGCCGCGTTGGTGAGGATCAGCCCTTTCACGCCCAGGGCCTTCATCAGCCGCACGGGAAAGGCGATGGTCTTGGGGTCGTTGCCCTCATAGCCGTGCACGCGGCCCTGCATGCAGACCACCTGTTTGCCCGCCAGCGTCCCGCAGATAAAGCGGCCCACATGGCCCGGCGCCGTGGGACAGGGCATGCCGGGCACGTCGGCGTAATCCACCTCCACGGCATTTTCCACCTCCGCTGCCAGCGGCTGCAGGCCGGAGCCCAGCACCAGCCCGTATTCCGGCTGGAAGGGCAGCCGCGCCAGCAGCGCCTGGGCGGCGTTTTCATAGATCGTCATGTTTTCAGCGCTCCTTTCCTTACAGCAGCGCGGCGGACCATTCCGCCTCGCGGAAGCCCACCAGCACAAACTCTTCTGTTACCAGCAGCGGGCGCTTGATGAGCATGCCGTATTGGGCCAGCAGCTCCAACTGTTCCTCCTCGGCCATCTTGGGCAGCTTCTCTTTCAGCGACATGCCCTTATACAACAGGCCGCTGGTGTTGAAGAAGCGCCGCAGCTCAAAGCCGCTTTTCCCCTGCCAGGCCTTCAGCTCATCGGCGGTGGGGGTCTGCTCGTTGATGTTGCGGGCCGTGTATTCCAGGCCGTGCTCGTCCAGCCAGGCCTTTGCCCGCTTGCAGGTGGAGCACTTGGGGTACCAAACAAAAGTCATTTTGTCTCTCCTTCCGAAGGTTCAAAAAAAGCGCGCCGGCAGCCACAGCATCGCCAGCAGCAGCGGCTGGTGCAGCAGATAGAGGAGCAGGCTCTGCCTGCCCGTCCAGCACAGGGCCGCGGGCGCACGCACGCGGCCCAGGGGCTGGTGCCAGCCCCTGCCCTGCAGCCAGCGCCAAAGCTGCCGCCCGGTCCAGAACAAAAACAGCCAGGGCAGCACGGGGAAATAATCCGCCGAATAAAAGCCGGGGCCGATCAGCCCCAGCGGAAACGTCCACTGGGCCGTGTACAGCGTTTGCGGCAGTGCCAAAAGCCTCCAATCCCCCAGGCCCAAAAAGCCCCAGGGCAGCTGCTTCGTCAGCAAAAACAGCGCAAAGCTGGCCGCCGCACCCACGCCCGCGGGCACCCTGTCCAGCAGGGGGCGCGCCAGGGCCGTCAGCAGGACGGCGGCAGCCAAAAAGTGCAGCACACCGAAGAGGATGCGCTCGGAGGGCATCAGGAGCACCGTCACCGCCGTCAGCAGCAGCGCGCAGCCCGCCAGCACCGCGGCCCGGCGGTAGGGCCGCCGGCTGTAGCCGGACACCGCCCCGGAAACCAGGATGAACGTCCAGGCGATGCACTGCTCCCACACGTAGGCGTTATTGCTTTCCGTGAACCAGGCCGCGCTTTTGCCGAAGACGTACACCCAGTCGTAAATGCCGTGATAGGCTGCCATATTGAGCACCGCCGCACCGCGCAGCGCATCCAGCAGCACGATGCGGGAACGGGCTTTTTCCGCACTCACAGGCCGGCTGTCACGCACACGGCGCCGTAATTGCGCACGCTGAGCACATGGCAGGAGCCGGGGCCGAACACGCCGTCCAGCGCGGCGCGGTAATCCTCCAGCAGCTCCTGGGGCACAAAGGCCTGGATGGTGCCCGCAAAGCCGCCGCCCTGCAGACGCCAGGCGCCGCGGCCCTCCAGCACCTTCTGCGACAGCGCCAGGCCCACGGGCACGCCCTGCTGGGTGGGATGCTTGGCGCTGTAGGCGTTCTGGTTATATTCAAAGGACGAGTGGCCGCCGTCGGTGATGAGGCGCAAAAAGTCCCCAAAGCGGTCTTCCTTCACCGCCCGGCACAGCTGGCCCGCGCGGCGGCTGTCGGCAAAGAAGTGGATGGCGCGCAGCACGGCGCGGTCTCCCAGCTTTTCGCGCACCTGCGCGATGTGGGCAAAGAACTCCGTTTCCGGCACGTCCCGCAGCACCGCTTTGCCGAAGAACGCCGCCACGGCCTCCATCTCGCTGCGCACCGCGGCGTATTCATCCGTCAGGTCCGCATGGCTGCCCTTGGTGTCGGTAATGCACAGGCAGTAGCCGTGCTTGGCGATGTCGAAGGTCACCTTGTTCACCGCCGGGGCCGCGGGATCGGCAAAATCGATGGTGATGGCGCTGCCCACCGAGCAGGCCATCTGGTCCATCAGGCCGCAGGGCTTGCCGAAAAAGACGTTTTCCGCGTACTGGCTCATTTGGGCGATCTCGATGGGTGTGAAGCGGTCTTCGTTGAATTCGCCGTTGAAGATGGCCCCCATGGCCACCTCAAACGCCGCCGAGCTGGACAGGCCGGAGCCGCGCAGCACATCGGAGGTGGTGTAGGCGTCAAAGCCGCCCACCTTGCCCCCCGCGTTCACGATGCCCGCAGCCACGCCCCGGATGAGTGAGGCCGAGCGGCCCATCTCCCCTTTGTGGGGCTCCAGGCTCGCCAGGTCCACCATGTCCGTTTT
>CATXYA010000299.1 GCA_958403605.1 uncultured Oscillospiraceae bacterium | reverse complement strand
CCGGCAAAGGGGGCGTACATATTCTCGGTGCGGTAGGGCCTCACGCCGGGGCGCAGAAGCCGCGCCCGGACGATGTTCCGCACCACCTTTTCAAACGGTAAGCCGTCCCGCTCATACATCGCCATGAAAAAGGCCGGGAGCATCACGGTCAGCATCAGGAACATGGCCCCGGTGTTGCCGATGGCCGACCGGGCCAGCAGAAAGGCCGGAACGCCCACCAGCGCCGCGCCGCCGAAGCAGATGAGCTGGCGGCCCGTCAGGTTGAACGCCACTTTTGTTTTGATTTTGGAAAGGTCGTTGGGGATGCTCACATAGGCCATGCTCAAACGCCCCCTCTTTCGGCTTCTGGCCACGATGACCATAAGTGCGCCGTGGACTCCACCTCGTTGCCCCACACGTCCCAGCCGGGCGGGGTTTGCCTTGCGAACAGCTCCACGCGGGGCACGTCGCCTATGAGGGAAACGATCTTCTCCCGCGCCTCGTCCGGCTTTTTGCTATGGGCCTCGATGGGTGAAATGATGAATTGGTGGACGTTGGCCGCCTGCCGCTTGGGGTGCCCCCGCGTCGCCAGCAGGCAGACCTCCGCGTTGGCCCTTGTCCAAAAGCCCAGGCCATAAAACCAGCTATCTGCCTTACGGTTCTTTTTCAGCCACACAAAGGCCGCGCTCTTATAGGTGAAGCCCCAGGCCCGGATCAGCCGCAGGGCCTCCGGGAGCTGGGGGAACGTGGCCCACAAAAAAAGCGCACAGTCCGGGGCCGCCAGATCGGCCACGGGCAGGGCGCACAATTCCTCGATCCCCATTGTGGGGTAGTGATGCTCCGCCGCCCCCTGCAAGCCCTTTTGAGCGTAGCGCCAGGGGGGATCGGCGTAGATGATGGAATATTTACCGATAGTTACACTCCTTTCCCGCCCTGGGTGACGGCCTCCCGCGCCCGTTCCAGGCGCTCGGTGGCCGGGCCGTAAAAGGCCGGGGCATTTTCAAAACAGATGAAGCGGCGGCCCGTGTTCAGCGCGGCCACCGCCGTAGTGCCGCTCCCCGCGCAGATGTCCGCCACCACCTGGCCCTCGCGGGTGTAGGTGCGGATCAGGTACTCGCACAAGTCCACGGGCTTCTGCGTGGGATGGATGGTATTCGCCACCGTGGAGAACGCCAGCACGTTCCCGGGAAACCGCCGCCCGTCCGACTCGCCGCTGGTGCGCTCAAACTTCCCATAGTTAGGGCTGGAGCCGCTCCTGTGGTAAATTTTCTTGTACGGCTCCCCCTGGTCGAACTGCGGGTAGTAGGCCGGGGCCTTGCGGTAGAACACCAGAATGTTCTCCGACTTTTTCAGCGGGGCGCGGCGGGCGTTGAGAAAGCCGGTGCAGCGGCTCTTGTACCACACCCATTCATAGCGGAGCATGGGCAGGTTGGAGGCCCCCAGCACCTTGTCATAGGGGCACTGCGCGAACAAGAGCACCGCGCCCTCCGGCTTCACCGCCCAACGCACCGCCTCCCACAGCTCCGGGAGCGGCAGGGGCACGTCCCAGTAATTCCGGGTGGTGCCGTAGGGCGGATCGGTCAGAAGCAGATCGACGGAATGGCGGGGCAGGGAGCGCAGCCCCTCGATCCCGTCCATGAGAAACAAGCCGTCCGGGGCCAGGGGCCGCCCGTCCGGGGCAAAGCTCTGGCCATACTGGCCAGAAGTAAATTGTTTTGTCATGTATCACCTTTCCTCTTAATGGGCGCCAAAGACGCGCTGGGCGATCCCGCCTGTCTTAAACAGCATGAAGCAGAGCAAAACCGTGTAGCCGATAGTCCCCCACACGGCCCCGATGGGGTCGCCGCCCGTGGCGATGCCCTGAATGAGCACCGCGTAAATCGCCACGCACACCAGGATCAGCATCCCCTGGAACGCCACGGCAAACAGGGATTTCAGGTAGTTCTGCCCCGTCCCGCCCAGCTCCCGGTTGGAGAGGGTCGCCACTGGGATGGGCGCTAAACTGGTCAGGAGATATATTTCAATCATGCGGCCATACACCAGCACGAAAATAATGGTGTTCAGGGCCAGCATCGTGACGTTGATCAGAATGGATTGCATAAACAGCCCCAGCAGAGGGCCGATGTCCATCGCCTCCAGCGTGGCCTCCAGGTCGGCCAGCATATCCGGCGTGATGTCCGTGGAGCCTTGGATCAGTCCCGCCGCGCTGGCGATGGCGCTCTGGGACACGTCGAACACGGCCATTACAATGTTGAATGTATTGGAGAGAATGAGGATGGCGCAGGCGGTCTTAAACATCCACTTGTAGATATTCGCCACGTCAAACTCGTGCATATTGTTCTTTTCCAGGATCATCTGGATCAGCTCATAGGTCGCTACAAAGGTTAAAACCAGTACGGCAATCGGCAGGATCACCGTTTCGGAAAGCTGGCGGATCAGGGAGAACACCCCGGCCTGCCACGCCGCCGGGGTAGTCCCCACCTGTACCGCAATCTCCCCGACTTGGGCGTTGACGTTATCAAACAGGCCGCTCAGGTTCCCCATGATCCCGTCAATCAAAAGCTCTTTGAGCCAGTCCGTGATCCAGTCGGTGAGAATACCCATAGGCCCCGGCCCTTAAAACAGGGTGGAGAGCAGGGGGATCAGGGTGGTGCCCAGCACGATGATGCCGCCGCCCGCCATGAGCTGCTTGATGCCCTGGCTTTTGGCCGCCGCATTGTCCGAGCCGTAGCCCTCCAGCAGATTGACCACGCCCCACACGGCCAGACCGGCCCCCAGGGCGATGACGAGCGTTTGCAGGGTGGTAACAGCGGTAGAGAAGAATTGCATAGTGCCTCCATTTCTCCGGGGGTCAGGCCCCGGCTATGAAAAAAGCCGCCCTATACAGGCGGCAAGCTCCTCTTCTGGCCACGATGGCCAGAAGCTATACAAAGGCGTCCGGGTCGTCGAGATCGTCATAGTTGAGGATGTCCTCGTCCTCTTCCATGTGCCCCTCGTCCGGCACGTCCACCTCGTACACGGTGTATTCCTCGTTGGGGTCTATTTTTTTCATGCGCCGAGAGGTCAGGCGGCCCAGGTCAAAGGCGTTGCGCTTGTCCGCCTCGGCGGTGTACCTGTAATTGGGGTGCTTTTTCAGGTCATACTTGGGGGAGTAGAACGGCGGCAGCCCCCGGAGCTGTAAAATACAGCGGTCGCCCGGCATGGTCGCCAGCTCGGCGGGGGTCATCAGCTCCCGGCCCAGCCGTTGGGTGTTCTGGCTGAAGCTCTCGGACTGCCCACGGGAACGCCCCTCGGTCTGCATGGAGATGGTGGCCTTGCCCAGCCAGTTCTCGGATATTTCCTTGATGGTGCTGGACTCCCGGCCACCGAGAAAGATCACGCTGTCCATGTTGCCGAGGATTGTTTCCGCGTGTTTGTCATAGATCGCTTTACATTGGGCCATCTGCTGGTAGAACAGGCACAGACTGATTTCACGGGAACGGATGACGGCCACCAGCTTCTCCAGCCCCGGCACCTGTCCCGTGTTGGCCGCCTCGTCCCACAGCACCCGCACAT
>CATXYA010000298.1 GCA_958403605.1 uncultured Oscillospiraceae bacterium | reverse complement strand
GAAGCAGATGGAGGCGTGGTTGTAGTTCTGATAGATCAGCTCCTGCATCTGCGTGCGGCAGTTCTCGTGGGCGGCGGGGTCGCCGCTCATCACGCTGATGAACGGGATCTCGGCCCAGATGATGAAGCCGTATTCATCGCAGGCGTCATAGAAATCCTGGCTGTGCTGATAATGGGCCAGGCGGATGGTGTTGGCGCCCAGCTCACGGATGAGCGCGGCGTCCTCGTAGTGCTCGGCGCGGGTGAGCGCGTTGCCCTTGTACAGCCGGTCCTGATGGCGGGCCACGCCGCGCAACATCATGGGCTTGCCGTTCAAAATGAAGCCTTGCTCGGGGTCCACGCGGAACTCGCGGATGCCGAAGCGGGTGCTCACCTCGTCCATGGTCTCGTTGCGGCGCACCAGAGACGCGGTGCAGGTGTACAGGTACGGGTCGTCCACGCCCTGCCACAGGTGGGCGCCGGGCAGCGTCAGCGTCAGGTTCGGGGCCGTAGCGGGGCGCCAGGCGTCGGCCACGGTGTTGCCCGCGGCGTCGCGGATCTCATAGCGCACCGTGTAATTTTCGTCTGCGTTCTTCACCCAGGATTTGAGCTCCAGCACAGCCGCGCCGCCCTCCACGGGCTTCGCCGTCACGGTCATGCCCGCGGCGCCCCAAAAATCCATATCAAAGTGCGCCGCCGGGACGACCACCAGGTTGACGCCGCGGTATAGGCCGCCGTAGAACGTGAAATCGGCCACTTGCGGATAGACGTCGTCCATCTCGCCGTTGTCCACGCAGACCGCCAGCAGGTTTTTGCCCTTTTCGTTCAGCACCTCCGTCACGTCGGCGCGGAAGGCGGAGAAGCCGCCCGCATGCGCGGCGACCTCCTTGCCGTTGACGTACACCTTGGCTTTCAGCGCCGCGGCCAGCACCTCCACGTACACGCGGTCCGTGGCGGCCGTTTTGCCCGGGGTCTCAAATTCCTTGGCGTACCAGCAGGCGCCCCGGTAGTAGCTGCCGTTGCCGTCCTGGCCGTCCACAGCGTTCCAGGTGTGGGGCAGGTCCACCATGTCCCACGCCGCGGGCAGCACTGCGGCCAGCCCCGCGTCCTCGCGGATAAATTTCCAGTCCTTGTTGAGGCAAATCGTCTTTCTCAATCGACTCTCTCCTTTCGGCTCTTCGTTTGGAAAAGCTGTCTTGCTTTGATTGTAACATTTCCAGGCCTTTTCCGCAATCGGTTTTCTATCCCAAAGCTTTCTTTTATGCCGTACCACAGCGCAATTCTAACCCCTAGGCCCGCGCCGTCTTCCCGGATCAAGCGTGAAGTGATGGCCGCCGGCCATCCTTCAAACGCAAAAAAGGCCCGCAGCATCGTTGCCGGGCCTTTTGCGGCGGGGTCGCCTTATGGAGCGCGCTTTTTCAGCAGGGCAGCGCTTTTAACGCTTCCAGCGTCGCATCCAGATTGGCGCGGTGCCAGTTTCCCACTTGGAGGACCGGAGCGCCCAGGATGCCGGTGCCAAAGCCGCTCATCCCGACGGCCAGCGTGCCGGAGGTGCGAAACTCGCTCAGTTCCTTCTGCTGTGCCGAAAGCGAGATGGGGCCCTCGTCGGTCTCCAGCTCAATGCGGTAGTTCAGCATGTCCTCCCGCACCGTCACCGCGTGGATATGCGCAAAGGGAAGCTCCAGGGCCACTTCTTTTTTCAGGCGCATTATTTTGCTGAACGGGACCAGCACCAGGGAATCCTTGCAGATCTGGAGGACAAAAAAGTCGTTGATGAAAAAACGGGCGATCTGCGCGCTCAGGTTGGCGGGCGCGTAGGAGACAATGATGGCACGGCCCTCCACGGGCTCATAGCCGGCGTCCCGCAAAATGTCGGATACTTTCTTTTCGGTTGCCATATTCAGCACGCTCCTTTTCTTTCTCTGCGCTGAGTATAGTATCAGTGTACAAAGGCAACAGCGCCCAAGCGGGGCCACAGGCGGACGCTGGCTGCGTTCTCGGGCTCGGCTGGCGTCAGCCAGCCGTCGCCCTGCGGCCTTGCCATCCTCCGTCTGTGACGCCGCCTGGGTCCTGCGGAGTTTTCAGCCGCGCGGCGGTGTCTGCGGCAAGACAGACGACGACGCTTTCCTGACGGAACGCGAGGAGGATAACGCAGCCGCAGGCATTGCCGCGTGCCTGAAAACCGCCGTTGCCTTTGTACACTGATACTAGCAAAAGCCCGGCACAAAACGCCGTTTCTTTCGTCAATGGTCCGG
Organism: uncultured Oscillospiraceae bacterium; assembly: GCA_958403605.1. GTDB lineage: Bacteria > Bacillota > Clostridia > Oscillospirales > Ruminococcaceae > Ruthenibacterium. Next base: position 1,313 of record CATXYA010000298.1, on the reverse strand, counting down.
CGGGATTCGTCAATGGCGAAAAGCACGCCTATTTTCCGGCCCGATATCCGCTTTTTGCTTTGCGGGAGAGCGGGCAAACTTCCCCGTTGTCCAGCTCTACCTGCTGCCCTTTCAAATGGACGGCCTTGACCCTGTCCCGGTTGACCAAAAAGCCGCGGTGGCAGCGCCAGAACGCATCGCCCAGCTCTGCGGAAAAATGGTCCAGGCTACTGTTGAATTCCAGCAGTTCTTCATCCAGATGGAGCCGCAGGGTGTGCCGGTAGCCCACCGCCTCAAAGTATAGGATGGACGCCAGCGGAATGTGGCGCACCGTGTCCAGGATCTTGACGGTACAGTAGTTCCCCTGCCCCGGGGGCTGCGCCTGCATCCGTTCCCGAATGCTTTCCAGGCACCGCCGTACCCGCAGCGCCATGGCGGCGGGTTCGCCCTTGACGATGTAATCCAGCGCCTCCAGCCGCAGGCGGAACGTCTCAAAGGCAAAGCCGGCGTAAGCCGTAATGAATACGATGAAGCCGCGCGGATCGTAACGGCGCAGCGCCTGCGCCAATTCCAGGCCGCTCATTTCACCCGGGAAATCAATATCCAAAAAGTAAATGGCCGGCACGGTGTCCTGCTGCTGCCGGGCCAAAAGCTCCGCCGGAGTCCCGAGCTTGCGCACCGGACCCATGTCGTTGTCCAAAATCAAGATCTGCCGGGCAACGATGGCCCCCAGGCTGTCGCGCACCGGCTGTTCATCATCACAAATATAAACGGGGATCATCCTACTCCTCCTTTCCCGAGGTCATCTCACCGGGATGTGCAACTCCTGCACAAACATGCCGTCCTTCAAATAGGTGCGGGCTGCACAGCCGGAGCTGCGGGCCAGGATGCCCCGGTAGCTGGCCAGGCCGGTCCCGTGCCCGCCGCCTTTGGTGGAATAGCCCTTGCGGGCTAGCGCGGGCAGCTCCGGCTTGACATCATAGTTGTTGGCGACGGCCAGGTACAGTTCCCGCTCCTCCTGCAAAAGGACGATCCGCACGCTCCCCTCCTGGGCGCCGGCCCCTTCGATTGCGTTGTCCAGCAAAATGCCCAGCGCCCGCAGCAGGTCGCCGGGGTCCATCTGCAATTCCTTTTTCACCGGTCTCAGCACTTCCAGCACGGCTTTCACCTGGCGCTGCCTGGCTTTGGCCAGTTTTTCGGTCAACAGGCTGCGCAGCGGATAGTCCCCGATGTTGTTCAAGCCGTCCATTTGCGCGATCTCGCTGCCCAGCTTGTCGTCGAAGTAACTGCTGGTCCTTTTCATAAAGTCCCGAATGCCGGCCACATCGCCCTGC
>CATXYA010000297.1 GCA_958403605.1 uncultured Oscillospiraceae bacterium | reverse complement strand
GCGGTTTTTGCTGTTTTTTCATTGTTTATTTGTGCAAATTGCTATTGCAATTCCTTTTTGCAACAGCCCCTTTTCTATTTCTTATGTTTTGCACTTACGTACGCAACGCTGTTTCCAGCGCCCCGATCAGTGCGTCCACGTGCTCCGGCCTGGTGGCCCAGGAGGTGCAAAAGCGCACGGCGCTGCGGGCCTCGTCCACGCGGCACTGGTAAGTAAAGGAAAAGTCACGCCGCAGCGCCTCCAGCACGGTATCCGGCAAAATGGGGAACAGCTGGTTGGTGGTGTTTCCCACCAGCAGCGGCACACCCAGCCGCGCCAGCGCCGCCCGCAGGCGGTCCGCCTCTTCGTCCGCGTGGCGGCCCAGGGCCTGATAGAGGCCGTTTTGAAACAGCTGCTCGAACTGGATGCCCAGCAGCCAGCCCTTCGCCAGCATGCCGCCGTGCTGTTTGATGGCGTAGCGGAAATCCTGCTTCAGTTCCTCGTTGGCGATGACCACCGCCTCGCCGAAGAGCGCGCCCGCCTTGGTGCCGCCTGCGTAGAACACGTCGCACAGGCGGGCCAGGTCTCGCAGGGTCACGTCGGTGCCCGCCGCGGCCAGGCCGTAGGCCAGTCGCGCGCCGTCCAAAAACAGATAAAGGCCATGGGCACGGCACACGCAGTGCAGCGCCTCCAGCTCCGCCTTCGTATACAGCGTGCCGAACTCGGTGGGATGGGAAAGGTACACCATCTTGGGCTGTACCAGATGCTCCGCGGATTCGTTTTCCGCCTGCTCGCGCCAGGCGTTTTCCACCTGGGCGGCGGTGATCTTGCCGTCGGTGTTGGGCAGCGCCAGCACCTTGTGGCCCGTGGCCTCCACCGCGCCCGTCTCGTGGCCGTTGATGTGGCCGGTATCCGCGCTCAAAACGCCCTGGTGGGGCCGCAGCGCCGCGTCGATGACCGTCATGTTGGCCTGGGTGCCGCCCACCAGGAAGTGCACGGCCAGCGTTTCGTCCCCGCACAGCGCCCGCAGCAGGTCCGCCGCACGGCGGCAGTGGGCGTCCGTGCCGTAGCCCTCGTTCTGTTCCAAATTCGTCTCGCCCAAGGCGCGCAGGATGCTCTCGTGCGCGCCCTCGGCGTAATCGCAGTTGAACCGGATCAAACCGACCCCTCCTTTTTTGCGCGGCAATACACCGCGTACAGCCCGTCCAGCAGCAGATCGGGCTTTAAAATGATCTCGCGTTTACAGGACGGGACGATCAGCCCCGCCGCGCCGCCCGTGGCCAGCACCGTCTGGATGGAGCCCAGCTCGGCCTCAAAGCGGTCCAGCATGCCGTCCAACAGGCTGGCGGTGCCCAGCACCACGCCGCTGCGCATGCTTTCGGCGGTATTTTTGCCGATGGCCCGCCCCGGCGCGCCCAGCGCCATGCCCCCCAGCTGGCTGGCGCCGGAGAGCAGGGCGTTCAAGCTCAAAAACACGCCCGGCAAAATGCTGACGCCCTGTACCCGGCCCTGTCCGTCCACCGCCGTCAGCTTGGTGGCGGTGCCCAGGTCCAGCACCACGGCGGGCAGCGGATAGGCCTGTGCGGCCACGGCCCCCGCCAACAGGTCGGCCCCCAGCTCCGCCGGGTCGTCGATGCATACCTCCACGCCCGTGGGCAGGCTTTGGGACAGGCGCAGCGGCGTCACCGCCGTAAAGCGGGACAGGGCCGCGGCCACGGTGTCCGTCACCTGGGGCACCACGCTGGAGAGCACCACGCCCTCAATGGCGTCCGGCGCCACATGGTACAGCCCTAAAATGCCCTGCAGCTGCAAGGCGTATTGGTCCGGCTCCAGATGCAGGTCGGTGGCGAGGCGGGTGGAAAACACGAGCTTGCCCGCTTCATATCCGCCCAAAACGAGATTGGTGTTGCCGATATCCACGGCGAGGATCATAGGCGCGGCCTCCTTTTTATTTTTGTGAAGGGAAAGGGCAGGCCCGTGGGCGCCCCCTCATCCGTCCGGCGTGTTGCGCCGTCCACCTTCCCCCACCGGGGGAAGGTGCCCCGTCAGGGGCGGATGAGGGGGCGCCCACGCACCTCTCCACCACTATCCACCGCCAAGCGCGCGCTCCCCTTTTCCACGACTATTTTCTATTATATCCTTCCTCCCGGCCCGGCGCAAGGTCATAAAGCTTGCCGCACACGCATAAATATCCAACAAAAAGAGCGAAAAGCGCGTGGGAGGGAACCTTCGACTATGTTTGTAATGACCATGAACAAAAGCGGGCTGCGGAAGGCGGCGGCGGTGGGCGTATGCGCCATCGCATTGGCGGCGGGTGTCATTGGGCTGCGGAGCTTGGACAGCGGCGGTAAAACGGTGGATGCCGCGGCGGCATCCCCGGCCAGCCCGGGCCTGACCCAGAAGATCACCGGGGCCCAGGACGTACAGACCTTTTTGGCGGGATACGGCGTGGAGGTGGACGCCACCACGGCTCAGGTGAGCACGGTGCGCATCCCGCGCAAGTGGGACGACAATTTCAAAGCCTTCCATGACGTGGTCAGCCAGAGCGGCTACGATTTGACGAAGTGCAAAAACAAGGCCGTGGACAAATGGGTGGCCCCCATCCCCGCGCAGTCCAACGAGCAGACCACCACCTATGCCGTGGTGCTGGTGTATAAGCAGGAGCCGCACGGGGCCTATCTGCTGCAAAAGCCCTCCGGCGAGGTGCTGCCCCTGACGCCGGCGGCCGCCAAGCAGACGGCGGCCCTGCCCGCCGACAGCGGCGCCGAGGCCGCGGCCCCGCAGGATACCGCCGAGCAGGCCGCCGCGCCCCAGGACACCGCCGAACAAGCTGCGGCCCCGCAAGACACGGCGGAGCAGGCCGCTGCCCCCCAGCCGACCACCGAAGAGGTGACGGCGCCCGCCGCAGACCCGGCGCAGGAGACGGCGGCCCTGCCCCCCGAGGACGCGGGCGTGTGGCCCACCGAATAAGCATTGCTTTCCGGAAACCGGGGCGGGAGTGGAACCCGCCCCGGTTTTGTGGTATACTAACTATAATTACGCCAAAAAAGGAGGGGCTGCCATGCGCTTGGACCGCTTTGTGGCCGAGGCCGCGCAGTGCTCCCGCTCGGACGCCAAGGCGCTGATCCGCGCCGGGCGCGTGGCCGTGAACGGCGCCGCCGCCCGCCGGGGAGACGCTGAGACTGGGGAAACGGACGCCGTGACGCTGGACGGCGCGCCGCTGCGCCGCCAGGCCTTCGTCTACCTGATGCTGGACAAGCCCAAGGGTGTGGTGAGCGCCAGCCGCGATGGCCGGGACGTGACGGTGGTGGACCTGGTGGGCAAGGCCTACCCGCGCCGCAGCCTGTTTCCCGCCGGGCGGCTGGACAAGACCAGCACCGGGTTTGTGCTGGTGACGGACGACGGCGCTTTCGCCCACGCCCTGCTGGCGCCGGGCCGCCATGTGGACAAGACCTATGAGGTGGAGCTGGACACGCCGCTGACGGCGCAGATGCAGGCCGGCTTTGCCGCGGGGGTGCGCCTGGCGGACGGCCAGCTGCTGCACCCCGCCGTGGCCGCGCCCGGCGC
>CATXYA010000296.1 GCA_958403605.1 uncultured Oscillospiraceae bacterium | reverse complement strand
CCCCAGCACGTCCATGCCCAGATGCACGGCCATGTTGGCCACCCGCGCGCCGATGGCGCCCAGGCCCACCACGCCTAAGGTTTTGTCCGCTAGCTCCGGCCCGGCAAAATCGCCCTTGTCTTTTTCCACCAGCTTTCCAAGGCCGGGCTGCCCGGCCAGGGTCTTGACCCAGGCGGCGCCCTGCACCACCTTGCGCCCGGCCAGCACCAAACCGGCCAGCACCAATTCCTTCACGGCGTTGGCGTTGGCGCCCGGCGTGTTGAACACCACCACCCCGGCGGCGCTGCAGGCCTCCAGCGGGATATTGTTAACGCCCGCGCCCGCGCGGGCGATGGCCAGCAGGCTTTCCGGCAGCGGCGTGTCGTGCAGGCTGGCGCTGCGCACCAAAATGCCCTCCGGCTGCGCGCAGGCATCGGCGACGCAAAACTGCGCCGCGTCCAGCCGCGCCAATCCGGCGGGGGAAATGCGGTTCATCGTTTGGATCTGATACATGGCGTTCCTCCTCCTCATCCGTTGGTGCGCTCAAATTCGCGCAGAAACTCCACCAGCGCGGCCACGCCCGCATCGGGCATGGCGTTGTAGATGGACGCGCGCATACCGCCCACGCTGCGGTGCCCCTTCAGGTTGACAAAGCCAGCGGCCGCGGCCTCGGCGCAGAACTTGGCGTCCAGCTCCGGCGAGGGGGAGGTGAAGGTCACATTCATGATGCTGCGGTCCTCTTTGCGCACGGGGTTGTGGAAAAATTCAGAGTTGTCTAGGTAGTCATACAGCAGCGCGGCCTTTTGGTTGTTGCGGCGCTCCATCTCCGCCAGGCCGCCCACCTCCTGCTCGATCCAGCGCAGCGTCAGGCCCATCATGTAAATGCACCAGCAGGGCGGCGTGTTGTACATGCTGCCGGCGTCCAGAAGCGTCTTGTAATCCAGCATGGCGGGGCGTGCAATGTCCTGCCGCGCGTTTTCCACCAGGTCCTCCCGCACCACGGCCACGGCCATCCCGGCGGGGGCCACGTTTTTCTGCACGCCGAAATACAGCAGCCCGTATTGCGAGACGTCGGTGGGGCGGCTGAGGATGCAGCTGGACAGGTCCGCCACCAGCGGCACGCCCGGCACCTGCGGCAGCTTCGTGTAGCGCGTGCCGTAGATGGTGTTGTTTTCACAGATGTGGATGTAGCTGGCGTCCGGGGAATAATCGGCGCCGTCCACGTCGGGGATGTAGGTGAAATTTTTATCCTTGGAGGAGGCGGCCACGTGCACGGTGCCGAACTTGGCGGCCTCCTTGGCGGCCTTGTTTGAAAACTGGCCCGTCACCAGATAATCGGCCTTGCCCGTGGTCATCAGGTTCATGGGCACCATGGCAAACTGCGTGGACGCGCCGCCCTGGAAGAAGCCCACCTTATAATTGTCCGGGACCGCCAGCACCCGGCGCAGCGCGGCCTCGGTCTCTGCGATGATGGCCTCAAAGGCGGCGCTGCGGTGGCTCATCTCCATGACGGACTGGCCGGAAGTCCCGTACTCCACCAGATCCCGCTGCGCGGCCTCCAGCACCGGCAGCGGCAGCATCGACGGCCCGGCGCTGAAATTGTACACTCTCGCCATCTGCGATCCCTCCTCAAATGCTTTATAAATTTACTCAGATAAAGTATAGGCTTATCTTAACAGCACGGAATTTGTTTGTCAATCGAGAATACAAAAAGTGGCCAAGTTCCAAAGAAAAAGAGCAATTTTTTACTGGTTCCAGTCTTGAAAAGCAGAAAATGTACGCGATGGAAAAACAAAAAGCGCGGCCCCATCGGGTCCGCGCCAGGGAAGGTGTTATTGGGGCCGGTGCGGGCAGGCGGCGCCGCAGCCGGTGCAGCTGCCGCAGCACTTGCCCTGCTTTTTGTCACGCAAAATCTTGCGCAAGGCCAAAAATAAGCCTGCCGCCACGGCGGTCAACAGCAGAAAATCTAAAATGCCCATACGGTTCCTTTCTTTAGAAAAACAGGCTGCCCACCTGATATACACCCGCGGCGCACAGCCAGGCGATGAGGCACTGCGCGGCGGCCACCCAGGCGGCGGCAAAGCCGGAGTGCATCTCCCGCTTCACCGCGGCAATGGCCGCCACGCAGGGCGTGTACAGCAGCGTGAACGTGAGGAAGCTGAACGCGGACAGCGGTGTGAAAATAGCGGAGAGCGTGCCGCCCAGCGAGGCCAGGTTGGTGCCCGTGAGCACCGCCATGGTGCTGACGACGGCCTCTTTGGCCGTGAAGCCCGCCACCAGCGCCGTGGAGGCGCGCCAATCGGTGAAGCCCAGGGGGGCAAACAGCGGCGCAATGATGCGGCCCAGGCCCGCCAGCAGGCTGGCGGAGGAATCGGTGACCACGTTGAGGCGCGTGTCAAAGGACTGCAAAAACCACACGATGATGGTGGCCACAAAGATGACCGTGAACGCGCGCGTCAAAAAATCCTTGGCCTTGTCCCACACCAGCAGCGCCACGCTTTTGGGGCTGGGCACGCGGTAGTTGGGCAGCTCCATGACAAAGGGCACGGGGTTGCCCTTGTAGAGCGTATTTTTTAAGATCAGCCCCCACAAAATGCCCAGCACGATGCCCATGACATAGAGCAGGATCATCACCAGCGCGCCGTGCCGCGGGAAAAAGGCGGCGGTGAACACCGCGTAGATGGGCAGCTTGGCGCTGCACGAGCAGAAAGGCGTCAGCAGGATGGTCATCTTGCGGTCCCGGTCGCTGGAGAGCGTGCGCGTGGCCATGATGGCGGGCACGCTGCAGCCAAAGCCGATGAGCATGGGCACGAAGCTGCGGCCAGAAAGGCCGATCTTGCGCAGCAGCTTATCCATGACGAAGGCCACGCGGGCCATGTAGCCGGAATCCTCCAGCAGGGACAAAAAGAAGAACAGCGTCACGATGATGGGCAAAAAGCTGAGCACGCTGCCCACGCCGGCAAACACGCCGTCGATGATAAGGCTGTGCACCACGGGATTGATGCCGTAAGCCGTCAGCGCCGCATCCGTCCAGGTGGTCAGCACGTCGATGCCCGCCGTCAGCAAGTTGCTGAGGAAGGTGCCGATGACGCCGAAGGTCAGCCAGAAGATCAGGAACATGATGCCCAAAAACACCGGGATGGCGAAATATTTGTGCGTCAGCACCTTGTCAATGGCCACGCTGCGGGCGTGCTCCCGGCTCTCGCCGTGCTTCACCACCGTCTCGGCGCACAGCTTTTCAATAAAGGTATAGCGTATGTCCGCCAAAGCGGCCTCGCGGTCCATGCCCAGCTCCTCTTCCATCTCTGTCACGGAGTGCTCGATGAGGTCTTTCTCGTTTTCGGTCAAATGCAGGCGCTTCTGCATGGGCTCGTCGCCCTCCACCAGCTTGGTGGAGGCGAAGTAGCGCGGCACGCCCGCCCGGTCGGCGTGGTCCTCGATCATGTGGGCGATGCCGTGGATGCAGCGGTGCACCGCGCCGGTACAGAAATCCTGGCGGCTGGGCGCCTCCTTGTGCTCGGCGGCGCGCAGCGCGTGCTCGATCAGCTCGTCGATGCCCTCGTTTTTCGCGGCGG
>CATXYA010000295.1 GCA_958403605.1 uncultured Oscillospiraceae bacterium | reverse complement strand
CCTGTCCGAGGCGCCCAGCTACGGCATGCCCGTCAATTATTACGACGGCGGCTCCAAGGGCACCGAGGCCTATGCGTACTTAGCGGCGGAATTTTTGAGAAATAACCGCAGAAAGGAGGTCTGACGCCATGGCGGCAAAAAAAGGCGGGCTGGGCATGGGCGCGGCCGCGCTGTTCCAACATCCGGCGGAAATGCTGGTGGAGGAACCCGAGGGCGCGCAGACGCTGCGCCTCTCCGACATCAGCCCCGATAAAAACCAGCCCCGCAAGCATTTTGACGAGACGGCCCTGGGGGAGCTGGCCGACAGCATCGCCCAGCACGGCATCCTGCAGCCCATCGTGGTGCGGCCCCTGCCCGCGGGCGATTACGCCATCATCGCCGGCGAGCGCCGCTGGCGCGCGGCCCGGCTGGCGGGCCTCAAGGAAGTGCCCGTCATCGTCAAGGACCTGACGGACGAGCAGGCCATGGAGCTGGCCCTCATCGAAAACCTGCAGCGGGAGGACCTGGACCCCGTGGAGGAGGCCCGGGGCTACCGCCAGTTGATGGAGCGGTGCGGCTACACGCAGGAGGCCGCGGCCTCCCGCCTGGGCAAAAGCCGCTCCGCGGTGGCCAACAGCCTGCGCCTGCTGAACCTGCCGGAAAAGGTGCTGGACGCTTTGCAGGCGGGTAAGCTCACCGCCGGGCACGCCAAGGCCGTGCTGGGCCTGCCCACCCAGGAGGCGCAGCAGCAGGCGGCGGACTGGATCATCGAAAAGGGCCTCTCGGTGCGCGAGGCCGAGGCGCTGTGTAAAAAGATGATGAAGACGCCGCGCAGGCCGCGGGAGATCTTGCGGCCTCCCCTGCCCGCCGAGGTGGAGCTGAGCCTGGCGGAGCACCTGGGCACCGAGGTGAAGGTGTCCTACAAAGAGGGGCGCGGGTCCCTGCGCATCGATTTTTATTCCGACGAACAGCTGACGGCGTTCGCCAATCTCTTGGGAAAGTACGAAAAGGAGCGGAATTGACATGTTGGATATCAAATTCGTGCGGGAAAACCCCGACGCAGTCAAGGAGAACATCAAAAAGAAGTTCCAGGAGCACAAGCTGCCCCTGGTGGACGAGGTCATCGGAAAGGACGCGGCTTACCGCGCCGCCATCGCCGAGGCCGAGAGCCTGCGCGCCCAGCGCAACAAGCTCTCCAAAAGCATCGGCGCGCTGATGGCCCAGGGCAAAAAGGACGAGGCGGAGGAAGTCAAACGCCAGGTGACCGCCCAGGCGGACCGCCTGAAGGAATTAGAGGCCCAGGAGGAGCAGCTGGCCGCCCAGGTGCGGGAGCTGATGCTCACCATCCCCAATATGATCGATGCCAGTGTGCCCATCGGCCCGGACGACAGCTGCAACGTGGAAGTGCAGCGCTTCGGCGAGCCCGTGGTGCCGGATTTTGAGATCCCCTACCACACCGAGATCATGGAGCGTTTCGCGGGCATCGACCTGGACAGCGCCCGCCGCGTGGCCGGCAACGGCTTCTACTACCTGCTGGGCGACATCGCCCGCCTGCATGAGGCCGTGCTGGCCTACGCCCGCGATTTCATGATCGGCAAGGGCTTCACCTACGTCATTCCCCCCTTCATGATGCACGGCAGCGTGGTGCAGGGCGTCATGAGCTTCCCCGAAATGGACGCCATGATGTACAAGATCGAGGGCGAGGACCTCTACCTCATCGGCACCTCCGAGCACACCATGATCGGCCGCTTTGTGGACCAAATGCTGCCGGAGGCGCAGCTGCCCCTCACCCTCACCAGCTATTCCCCCTGCTTCCGCAAGGAAAAGGGCGCCCACGGCCTGGAGGAGCGCGGCGTCTACCGCATCCACCAGTTTGAAAAGCAGGAGATGATCGTGGTCTGCAAGCCCGAGGAGAGCATGGACTGGTACGAAAAGATGTGGCGCTACAGCGTGGAGCTGTTCCGCAGCCTGGACATCCCCGTGCGCCAGCTGGAGTGCTGCTCCGGCGACCTGGCCGACCTCAAGGTGAAAAGCTGTGACATCGAGGCCTGGAGCCCGCGCCAGCAGAAATACTTCGAGGTGTGCAGCTGCTCCAACCTGGGCGACGCCCAAAGCCGCCGCCTCAAGATCCGCGTCAAGGGCGAGGCGGGCAATTACCTGCCCCACACCCTCAACAACACCGTGGTGGCCCCGCCCCGCATGCTCATCGCCCTGCTGGAAAACAACCTGCGGGCCGACGGCAGCGTCGCCATCCCCGCGGCGCTGCGCCCCTATATGGGCGGCAAGACCGAGCTGTGATAACTGGAAGAAAATGGAAGAAAGGCCCCTGCCCCCGCGAACTGCGGCGGCAGGGGCCTTTCCCGTGGGAAGCCTGTAAAAAAGTGTTGACAAATAGGCGGTTATTCTATATAATAACTAATGCGCCGCACAAAGCGGGGCAAACTAAAATGTGGCGGTATAGCTCAGTTGGCTAGAGCATTCGGTTCATACCCGAAGTGTCACCGGTTCGAATCCAGTTACCGCTACCACATTACAGGGTTTTGCTGAAAGTTGCGGGGTACTTGCTGCAATCGCGGCGGGTGTGAGGCTTTGGCAATATTCAGCAAAATCCTGTATTATGGCCCGATGGTCAAGCGGTCAAGACATCGCCCTTTCACGGCGGTAACCCGGGTTCGATTCCCGGACGGGTCACCAGAAAAACAAATCCGGACGCGCTTTTTTATAGGCCGCTCCGGATTTTTCTTTTTGCACACCGGTACGAAGGAAAAAGCAAACAAATCGGTCAAGGCGAAGCCGCGCCCGTCTGCGGTACAAAGAGCTGTGCCGGAAAGGGAGGCTGCCGCATGGAGAATCATAAAAACGCACGCAGGCTGTTGGGCTTTGCCTGCCTGGCGGAACTGTTCATCGCAAGCGACATCGCGGTCAGCGGCATCCTGGTAAGGGTCATGCAGGATGCCGCAGCGCAAAAGCTGCTCAGCTGGCTGGTGATCTATCCGGTTTGGGGTGTGGGGACCGCCCTCGTCTCAAAATGGAGCGGGCCGCTGCGCCGCTATCCCTACCGCGCCCGGCCTCAATGGACAGTCTTCCTAGGGGCCTTGGCGGTGTCGGCGCTGCTGACGGCGGTGGCCTGGGGCGGCTTCAAGCCCTATCTGGAATTGAAAGGTGCAGTCCAAGGCTTGGGCCCCGGTTTGGGCCTGACGGCATTTGGGCTGCAATACCTTTATTACGCCCTGGAAGCGGCGCTGATGCTGCTGATCCTCGCCTGCGGGCAGCGGGCGGGTGAACAATGGTTCCCCAACCGCCGCCTCCCCTACGCTTCGGTGGTGTTGGCCGTGCTGTGGGGTCTGCCTCACCTCTGCACCCAGGGGCTCGTGGACGGCTTGTGGGTCACCGCACAGGCGCTGGTCTACGGCGCCGCCTATTACGCGGTCCGCACGGAGGGCAAAAAGCTCTATCCGTTGATGTTCCTGATCTTCGTCCTGTGAAAGGGCCCGTCAAAAAGAGCCCCCGGCACCCTTGCGGTGCCGGGGGCTTTGCTCTATTCTTTTGCCTGTTTCTCCAGTTGGGTGCCGAAGTAGAAGGCCACCACCATGGTGACGACGGTCATCACGGTGTCGGGCT
>CATXYA010000294.1 GCA_958403605.1 uncultured Oscillospiraceae bacterium | reverse complement strand
GGCATAGTTTCCTCCTAAAAAAGCTTAGACACAGATCAATATCTGTAATGTGCGAAAGCCTTGTTGGCTTCGGCCATCTTGTGGGTATCCTCACGCTTTTTGCACGCGTTGCCGTTGCCGTTCACAGCGTCCATGATCTCGCCTGCAAGGCGCTCGGCCATGGTGCGCTCGCTGCGGGCGCGGGAATACGCGGTCAGCCAACGCAGGCCCAACGTCTCGCGGCGCGCGGGACGGACCTCCATGGGCACCTGATAGGTAGAGCCGCCGACACGGCGGGCCTTGACCTCCAGGACCGGCATGATGTTCTCGAGCGCTTTTTCAAAGCTCTCCAGCGGATCGTTGCCGGTTTTTTCTTTCACGATGTTGAACGCATCGTAAACGATCTTCTGCGCAACGCCCTTCTTGCCGTCATACATGATGTTGTTGATCAGGCGGGTCACCATCTTGGAATTATAGATAGGATCAGCCAGAACGTCACGTTTTGCAATGTTACCTCTTCTGGGCATCTTTCTTCCCTCCTTCATAAAATGAAATCATCGGTACTCGAAAGCATAAAAACTCCCGTAAGTGCCGCGAAAAGGTTTTATAAAAAGCCTTCAGCGGCGGAACATACTCAGAATTTCTTTACTTTTTGGCACCGGCCTTGGGGCGCTTTGCACCGTACTTGGAACGGGCCTGGCCACGGTTGGCAACGCCTTGGGTATCCAACGTACCACGGATGATGTGGTAACGGACACCGGGCAGGTCCTTGACACGGCCGCCACGGATCAGTACGACGCTGTGCTCCTGCAGATTGTGGCCGATACCAGGGATATACGAGGTGACCTCGATTCCATTGGAGAGCTTGACACGGGCAACCTTACGCAGAGCAGAGTTCGGCTTTTTCGGAGTCATGGTACGCACAGCGGTGCAAACGCCGCGTTTTTGCGGGCTGTTGGCATCGGAGTAGGACTTCTTCTGGGAGTTGTAGGACTTCAGAAGAGCCGGCGCAGTGGATTTCTTCACCATGACGTCGCGGCCTTTGCGCACGAGCTGGTTAAAAGTGGGCATGATTTTCCTCCTTTCCTCAAAGCTTCAGTATTCACCGGTCTTTCTCTGGCTAAACGGCGAAAACCACCGTTTTACAAGAAAAACAGGCATGCTGCACCCTTGGCGCAACGATTACAGTTTACACGAAAAGTTTGTCCCTGTCAATAAAAAACTTTCCCTGTTTTCAGCATTTTGCCGATTTTTCCCGCAAATTTCTCCTTCAGCGACGGGAAGGATGAAAACGGAAGGCCTGCGGGTAAAAAGCGCGGCGCACAACCGCAAAAAAGCGGCGCCGGATGTCCTCCGCACGCCGCACGCCGTTTTATTTCCCCATGCCGGCCGCCTGGATGACGATGTCCGCCACCCGCTGGGCGTCCCGCTCGCTCATGCGGTGCATCAGCTGGGCCACCACGCGGATCTGCGGCAGATTTTCCTGCCGTGCCCCGCCCTGGTCCAGCAGGTCCTGGATCGGCACATCCATGCCGTCGCACAGGCGCTTGAGGGTATAAACGGTGGGGCACTTCTTCCCCCGCTCGATCATGCCGACCGAATTCACACACAGCCCGGCGGCCTCCGCCAGCTCCCGCTGGCTCATGCCGCTGGCCTTGCGGGCCGCATAAAGTGCCCTCCCCAGCTCCCCGGCAAACACCATACTGTCCATTTTGCTCGCCTCTTTTCCAAAAATAACCACGTTAGAATTTATTATATGTCAATTCCACATATTAGTCAACACCGATAGTCGATATCATGGGAATAGGTGATCGATGTGAATAGAATGGGAAAAAGGCTGCGGGCCCTGCGTGTGGAAAAGGGCTACACGCAGCTGCAGCTGCAGCTGCTGACGGGGATCGACCAAGGCAATTATTCCAAGTTGGAGACCGGGGCCCGCTATTATACGTTCGAACAATGCTATCAGATCGCGCTTGCGCTGGGCACCAGCATGGACTACCTGGCCGGGCTCACCGACAACAAAGACCCGTATCCCCGCAAAAAGTGAATTGCACACAAAAGGCTCTGGCATTGCCAGAGCCTTTGTGCTTATCTATTTATTTTCCGGGCACACTGGATCATTGGCCCATGTGCGCGGCCTGCGTGACGATGTTCACCATCCGCTCGGCGTCGTTTTCTTCCAGCCGGGAAATAATTTGCGCGATATAGCGCACCGCCGGCTCGTTGCCGCCGTCGCGCAATGCCTCCCCCGCCTGGCCGAACAGCTCCCCCGGCGCGATGTTCAAGCTGTCGCAGATGCGCTGCACCGTGTAGACCGTGGGGCACTTTTTTCCCCGCTCGATCATGCCCACTGAGTTGACGCACAGGCCCGTGGCCTGGGCAAGTTCGCTTTGGCTGAGTCCTTTTGCCTTCCGGGCCGCGCGGATGCGCTCGCCGAACGCCTCCATAAACGCTTTGCTTTCCATGGTCTGTCCTCTTTTCAACATCTGTAACTTCTTACTCTGTTGTTAATTATACAGTTACTTTCTACCTCTGTCAATAAGAATGAAAAATCTCCTATACTATAGGTAGTAGGCGGTGATAACCAATGGATTCTCATGAGGAAAGCTGCGGCAGCGTGCGCATCACTTTGGAGGAATACCGGCTTGCCCACGGCATCAGCAAGAATAAGATCGTCCTGGGCGCCGGCGTTCAGCGGACACAATTACAAAAGTATTGTCAGAACAAGGTCGCCAGAGTGGACCTGGCGGTGCTGGCCCGGTTGTGCAATTACCTGAACTGTGAGATCAGCGACCTTCTGCGCTACGAAAAAGAGTGAGACCGGCCTTCGCTTTCCCACAACGCAAAAAGCCCGCCCGTTCCAATGGAACGGGCGGGCTTTTCTTTCGTTTGGATCAGATGACGAGCTCTTCGTCCTCATCCTCTTCCCACTGGTTGAGCGGATCTTCCTCCGCCAGGCGGGCCTCCACTTCGGGCAGGCCGGTGCCGGCAGGGATCAGCTTGCCGATGATGACGTTCTCCTTCAGGCCCATGAGCGGGTCGGCCTTGCCCTTGATGGCGGCGTCGGTCAGCACGCGGGTGGTCTCCTGGAAGGAGGCTGCGGAGAGGAAGGAATCCGTCGCCAGAGATGCTTTGGTGATGCCCAGCAGGACGCTGTTGCCCGTCGCGGGCTTCAGCTCCGTTTCGCCGGCGGCGACGCGGGCGGCGATCTCCTCATTGGCGGCGCGGAACTCGGATTTGTCCACCGTGGCGCCGCCGATCAGGTTGGTGCTGCCGGAATCCTCCACACGCACCTTGCGCATCATCTGCAGCACGATGACCTCGATATGCTTGTCGCAGATATCCACGCCCTGCAGGCGGTAGACCTTCTGCACCTCGCTGATCAAGTAGTTCTGCACGGCGATGGGGCCCTTGATGGCTAAGATATCCTGGGGATAGGCAAAGCCCTCGGTGAGGATATCGCCCTTCTCCAGCTGGTCGCCGTCGGCGATGCGCACGCGCTGGCCGAAGGGGATCAGATAGCTCTTCTCGGCAGAGGCGCCGTTTTCGTCCACGCCCTCCACCACCACATGGCGGTTTTTCTTGGTGTCGTCGATGTGCGCCACGCCGTCGATCTCGGTCATG
>CATXYA010000293.1 GCA_958403605.1 uncultured Oscillospiraceae bacterium | reverse complement strand
GCCGCCGTTCAGCGAGCCGCGCCCCTCGGCAATGGCCGCCTGCACGCCCGCCTGCACCGCCTGCGCCAGCAGCGGCATGCTGTTCGTAATGCCGCTCAGGATGGCCTGCACGATCAGGTCGCCCACCTTCTCGAAGCCCGCTTTTTGCACGGCCTGCGCCGCCGCCAACGCGGTATCATCCACCGCGCCGCCCGCCGCGTCCGCCATCAGGTCGGAGTTCTCGGCGATGGTGTTGCCCATCTGGGTGGGCACGTCCTCGGCGATTTTGGGAAAATCGGCCTCCTCCATTACTTTTTCGGTGTTGTCCCGGGCGTTTTCCACCATTTTTCCGGTGGCCTCGTTGACGGTTTCTTCGGTCTCCGCGGGGAGGCCTTCCATGCTGGTGCTGAAATTTTCGCTGAAAGCCTTTTCGGTCTGCGTGCCCATTTCTGCGGTGCGTGTTTTTTGCTCCTCCTGGACCTTCTCCACCTCGGCGTCGATCTTCCGCATGGCATCCGTCAGGACGATGTCCTGGCCGTTCAGCCCTTCCAAACGGCCCTCGCCGTAAACGACGCCTTCTTCTTCGCCCTGGGTGCGCAATCGGGCCGCGTATTCCTTCATATCTTGATATCGAGACTCATTGAAGGTATCGGTACCCTTGGCGCTGTTGGCCTGATATTCCTCCATCGCGACCAGTTGAGCGGCATAGTTCTGCGCCATCTGCTGGCGGCGTTCTTCATCGGTGGCCCCTTGCGCGAGGGCGGCGTCTTGGTAAGCGAGGCTTTGCTGTGATAAAATGTCCACGCACGTTTGGGCATTCCCGGCCACATATTCGGTTTGTGCGGCTTCGTAGTTTTGGATATCTTGGTTGCAGCGGTCCACAACGGCGGCTTTATCCCGGTAGGCTTGCGATTCGGCGTCCACGGCATTTAGCCGTTTTATGTATTCACCATACCAAGGTGCTGACGTAATAGAATCGTACTGGTCTTGTTGGGAGAATACAGTCAATGGATCGCCGGACTCAAATTTCTCAACAATTTCCAGCATGGGTCCATATTTGGATTCGATTTTCTCAATCTCCGCCAACTGTTGTTCATAAGCAAGCTTGGCTTCACCGACTTCCCGATAGGCGTTCATGCGAGTTTTAATAGCTTCGATATAAGTATCTTCGTAAGCAGAAAGCATGGCCTCAGCCCGCTTTTTCTCAATGACCTTGTCGATCTCTCCCTGCAAGGCTTGATAATTTTCGATCTGCCCGTCGATCAATTCCATTTCTGTGTCCAGCGCCGGGTTCAATTCGTTCAGGATAAATTTCACCTTGTCCTGATTCGCTTCATCCACGTGCCCGTTGGCATCTACCAAACCATCCAGTTCTGTTTTTAGCGCCTGGATTTGGCCGATCTCGGCCAAGTCGCCGTCCAGGCCCTCCTGCTGGGCGAGCCGCCGCTCATTGTAAGCCTCCGTTTCCTCTTTAACGGCGGCAATGCGCGCCTCGGCGGCCTTGGTATTTTGCAAAACCACATCCTGCTTTTCAATGTTTTCCACGACGGCCTCGATTACTGGAATCAAAGCAGAGAAGAGGGTAGTTACTGTTGAAACGCCAAGCATTACGGTGCCAAAAGTACTTTTTTCGAACGCGGCATTTAAGGCGTCTTGAGCAATGGAAGCTAGGCCGGTCTGCTGGGTACAGGCATTAAGACTGTCGGAAAAACCACTACTGGAAACAGCGGCGTTTTGTAAGCTTCCACTGATGCTTCCCAGTAGCGCATCTAAAGAGTTGTCCATCAGTTTGGCCGAGCGGGAAACAAGATTCTCCAGTAAATTTGTTTTGCTTTTTACCAGTTCGCCCAGCTTTGTTAAATCGTTTTTCGCGCCCTTAGTATTGATTTGGGTATCGATTACAATTTTACCGTCATAAGCCATGATAAAATCACCTCGTTTGATAGATTTTAGGGTATAAAAAGACCCCGGCCAATTTGGCCGAGGTAAGAGAAGCGAGTGCGTGGTATTAAAGATCGAAAAGTTCCATAGGGGCTACTAAAATCGTCAGAAATGCGTCCTCTCCATTTTTTTCTAAAAGAAAATTCGGTTGTTGAATAACGGCAATAAAATAATCGACCTGATCGAGAGAATAGACCCACATGTTTGATGTAATGATAGAAAAATCCAGAAGCTCCTCGATATCCCCGGAAGGCTCGCCATAAATATCCGAAAAATACTTCGACAATTGCTTATATTGCTTTTCGACGTTTGTATTTGCTGTAAGCGAGTAACTGGCCCCCATTTTACCGAGCGAGGAAAACATCACATAGCGGACATTCAAGGAAACCCCATCGATCATCACAGATTGAGGATTCTTGTAGCTGATTTCGCCATCAGCGATTAACTTTTCCGCGGCGATGATCTCTTCTGGGGTGGCGTCCAAGCGCAGCGTCTCGCTGTGGGGGAAATTCTCGGGCGGGATCTTTTTGCTCCCGCCGCCGCACCCCACCAGCAAGGCACAGGCCAAAGCGGCGCACAGCGCCAGGGAAACGATCTTTCTCATGGAAACCAGCCTCCTTTTGTGGAAGAGTATACCATAAACCCCGACCCACCGCCACCGTCAAACCGCCCAACCGCCGCCGCCTTCTTTGGCGCTTTTGACGGTGGGGGAGAAGCGTCAGGCCTCGGGCTGCGTCCCGGGCGCTGCTTTTTCCCGGGCGGCCTCGCGCTCCCGCTTGCGGCGCTCGGCCTCGGCAAAGCGCCGGTCCACCCGCTCCTGGTTGCGGCGGGTCAGCTCTTCCAGCGACAGCGCCGGGCCCGCCGGGGCGTCCAGGGCAAGCCGCTTTTTCAAGGCCGCGTAGTGCGCCCGCAGCTCCTTGTCCTTGATCTGGGAGAGGTCCATCGTGCGCCATTGCATGATGCGCGCCAGGATCGTGTCCTCCGGCAGGCCGTTCAGCAGGGTCAGAAACTCCCACCAGTGCAGGAAATCCACCGCCAGCAGGTCGATGTGGTACGCCTGCACAAAGGACGTGTAGATGTAATCGGCGTCCGTGTCAAAATCATAGGCCCGCTCCTGGCGGCGGGCGGGGGCGCCGTCCTCCTCCGCGTCCGGCGTGCGGCCCCCGCAGTAAAACCACAGCAGCAGCTCCAGCGCGCGCTCCGGCCCGCCGGGCGGCAATTCGCCGAACAGCAGCGCCAGCCCCCGGCGCGCTTTTTCCTCTTCGGGCAGCTGCGCGTCCTGCAGCGCGCGGGAAAAGCGGATCATATTGCGGAAATCGGCGGCGATGGGCACGCCGTCCAGCGCCAGGGGAAGTTCCTCGGGTAACAGGGATCTCATGTTGTCTGCTCCTTTCCAATGGGCCGTCCCGGCCATTTCAAAGCAAAGCGCGCCTGCCGGAAAACAGCCCGGCTTGCCCAATTTTTTCGACATTTTTCGAGGAAATCGGAAAAATGGAAGACGCCCTTCGTACTACTGTACTAGTTATTCGGATACACTTCCTGCAGAAGGAGTGGATACGAATGGAGTTGGACGAAAAATTTCTCAAACAGCTCAGAGCCGCCCGCAGGGCCCAGGGATATACCCAGGAGCAGGTGGCGGAGGCCGTCTCGGTGTCGCCGCGCTGGTATCATGCCGTCGAGCGGGGCCGGGGCGCG
>CATXYA010000292.1 GCA_958403605.1 uncultured Oscillospiraceae bacterium | reverse complement strand
CGACACCTCCGCCGTGGGCCCCATGCTGATGAAGGCCCTCAACGAGAAGGCCGCGGCCCTGGGCATCCCCGTCATCCTCAACACCACCGCCGCCGAGATCGTCACCGACGGCGACGGCAAGGCGTGCGGTGTGTGGGTCACCGGCCCCGTGGGCACGTACCTCATCAACGCCAAGGCCGTGGTGCTGGCCACCGGCGGCTTCGGCGGCAACAGCGAGCTGGTGGCGCAGTACAGCCCCGCGCTCAACGGCTTCGGCACCACCAACCACGCGGGCGCCACGGGCGACGGCATCAAAATGGCCCGGGACGTGGGCGCCGCCTTCGTGGACATGGAGCAGATCCAGACGCACCCCACCGTCAACCCCGACACCCAGACCATGTACACCGAGGGCGTGCGCGGCAACGGCGCCATCCTGGTGAACAAGGAGGGCCGGCGCTTCGTCAACGAGCTGGAGACCCGCGACGTGGTCTCCGCCGCCATCCTGGAGCAGACGGACGGCCAGAGCTGGATGATCTTCGACCAGACGGTGCGCGACAGCCTGAAGGCCATCGAGAGCTACATCAGCGCGGGCATCGTCTTTGAGGGCGGGACCGTGGAGGAGCTGGCGGCGCAGATCGGCGTGCCCGCCGACGCCCTGGCCGGGACGCTGACCGCCTACGCGGGCTACGCGGACGCCGGGGAGGACCCGGATTTTGGCCGCGCGGACATGGAAGCCCGCCTCGATACGCCGAAGTATTACGCCTGCCTGTGCGCCCCCGCCATCCACCACACCATGGGCGGCGTCAGGATCGACCCCAAAACGCAGGTGCTCACTGAGGACGGCAGCGCCGTCCCCGGCCTGTTTGCGGCGGGCGAGGTGACCGGCGGCGTGCACGGCGCCAACCGCCTGGGCGGCAACGCCGTCACCGATATCGTGGTCTTCGGCCGCATCGCGGGCTCCGGCGCCGCGGCCTATGTGCAGGAAAACGGCGGCAACACCCAGCCCACCATGACGGCCGCGTTGGGCGAGAAATCGGCGGACGCGCCCGCCGTGCCCGAGGTGCAGGGCAATTACAAGGACGGCACCTACACCGGCACCGGCAAGGGCAACAACGGCGACATCACCGTGGAGGTGACGGTGGAGGGCGGCAACATCACCGCCGTCACCCTCACCGAGCATTCCGAGACGGACGGCCTGTACCAGAACGCCGAAAAGGGCGTGGTGAACGGCATCATCCGCAAACAGGCCACCGAGGGCGTGGACACGGTGGCGGGCGCCACCTATTCCAGCAACGGCATTCTGGAAGCCGTCGCCAACGCGCTGCAGGAAGCAAAATAAAAGGCGCAAAAGACCGCCGCACGGGGGACGATCTCCCCGGTGCGGCTTTTTTGCAGGGCCGCGGCCCCAGGGGATGCGGCGGGTGCGGAATGCCCCGGAAAGGAAAAGCCATGGCGAATCGTTCCGACAAACAACATGCGGCGGCGCTGGGCGTGCGCATCGGCGCCGTGTTCGTGCTGTCGTTGCTGCTCATCCTGTTCGTGGCCTATTATGTGCTCTCCCAGTCGCTGCACCAGCGCCTGTCCGAGTATTCCGTCGGCCTCATCCAGTCCATGGCGGACCAGGGCGCCCAGACGGTGGAAAACGAGCTCGAGATGGGCCGCAAGGAGATCGAGGTCCTGGCCGCCGCCTTCCAGCTGCCGGAGGACGGGGAGCTGGAGGCCTTTCCCGATTCGGCGGACGCGGGCAGGCTGCGCACCCTCTATGTGACGCCGGAGGAGACCGTCGCCTCCGATGGGCGCGCGCGGGACGTGCGGTCCCGGCCCGACCTCCGCGCCGCCTTTGCGGGCGAGACGGCGGTCTACGGCCCCTACTTCAACGAGGAGGGCGAATACGTGGTCTGCTACACCGCGCCCGTCCGGCGCGGCGGGGCCGTCACCGGCGCCCTGAGCATCGAAAAGGACGGCTACCGCTTCTGTGAGCTCATTGAGAATATCCGCTTTTTCGATTCCGGCGAGTGTTATATCATCGACGCCGGGGGCACCGATATCGCGGTGAGCGACCCCAACCACCTCTCCTGGGTGACGCAGCAGTACAATTCCCAGCAGCTGTACGACGCCCAGGGGGACCCGGAGACGAAGTCGATCCTCGACCTGGAGCGCAAGGCGCTGGCCGGGGAGCGCGGCGTGGGCACCTATTCGTGGGAGGACGGGCTGGTCTACGTCATCTATGTGCCCATCGCCTCCCAGGGCTGGGCCCTGTTCGCGGGCATGCGGGAGGAGGAGATCTCCGCCATCACCAAATCCACGCTCTTCTCCGCGCTGTCCAACGGCCCCGCGCTCCCCGTCAGCCTGCTGGCTTTTGCGCTGCTGGCGGTGCTCATCGTCTTTTGGATCATCAACAGCTCCAAAAAAAGTGCGGAGATCAACGAAAAGCTGGAGCTCATTGCCAACCACGACGCGCTCACCGGCCTGCTGAACCGCCGCTTTTTGGAGACGGGCCTGGCCGAGCAGTGGAAATATCCCGTGAAGATCCCCAGCGCGGCGTCCGTCTTCATGGCGGATATCGACGATTTCAAGCAGTACAACGACACTTTCGGCCATCCCAGCGGCGACGACTGCCTGCGCCGCATCGCCGCGGTGTTCCAGGACGCGCTGGAGGGCTGTCAAAGCCACGTGCTGCGCTACGGCGGCGAGGAATTTTTGGCCGCGGTGTTCCTGCTGGACAGGCAGGCCGCCGCCGAGCTGGGCCGGGAGATCTGCCGCCGGGTGGAGGCGGCCGCCATCCCCGACGGGCGCGGCGGCCACGTGACCGTCAGTGTCGGCGTCTGCCACGTGGATTCCACGCTCAGCGCCTCGCTGCGCACGTGTATCCAGGGCGCCGACGAGGCGCTGTACGCGGCCAAAAAGGCCGGGAAAAACCGGGCCGTGGTGCTGGACGCACCGCCGCAGCCCCCGGATTGACCCCGCGCGTGGAGCTTCAGAAAAAAAGCCCGGAGAAGGTGTTTCTCCGGGCTTTTTGATCTCTTTGTGGAAAAAACTGCCTTTGCCCTTTTTCGCGCCATCGCCGTGGTTGAATGGGGACAAGCTCAAAAATGAGATGAAGGAGGCCGTTTCCCCATGAGGTTGTCCCGCTGCTGCTGTACTGTTTTGGCGCTGGGCCTGTGCCTGGCGCTGCCGCCCGCCGCCCTGGCGGAGGATGCCGCCCAGGCTGTGAGCGCCGGGGATGTCACCCTGCGCAAGACCGTCACGCCCACTGATTCCGGCTGGGAGGTGACCCTGAGCGTGGAAAACACCGCCGAAGCTGACCCGGAATTGGACGTGGTATTGCTGGTGGGCGGCGCGGACGACGCGGCCCGGGACGCCGTCAAGGCCTTTGTGGCCGCGTTGGCGGCGCAGAAGGCCCGGGCGACGGTGCAGATCATCGGCGTGGACGGCGCGCCCCGCGTGCTGGCCGGGCCCTGCGCCCTGCTGACGGCGGAGGGCGCGCTGGACGTGACGGGCATCGACCGCCTGCGCAACGCCATGGACAAGCTGTGGGCCCCCGCCGGCCAGGGCGATTGGGACGCGGCGGCCACGCTGGCACAGGACTGCCTGCGCGCCTGCACGGCCCCGGCGCGCTATGCCGTGGCGGTGGGGGGCCGCGCCGCCGTGGCCGGC
>CATXYA010000291.1 GCA_958403605.1 uncultured Oscillospiraceae bacterium | reverse complement strand
GCAGCGTCATTTCCTCACCGACGCCCAGCAGGCGGTTTCCCTTGTTGTAGACGTTGTAACGATTGATCTTAGTGGGGATCGTGTTCATCTTTATTCACCTCCGATTGCGCTTTTCAGGGCGGCCACGTCATATTCGCGTACATTCTCGATATATTCCGCAGGAATGTACGGGGCCAGGTAGGTGTGTGTGGTCAGGTGGCCGTCCAGCAGGTTGGTAACGGGGTTTTCGTCGCTGCGGAACTCCACGCGGTAACCGGCGCAGTAGTCGCGGGCAACGTAGCCGTTGCCAATAATGTTTTGGCTGTCCACAATAGACTGGATCAGGCGCTTATTGCCCGGCTTGTCAACTTTCTGGAAATAAGTCCGAATGAAATTATTTCCGTCCCAGTCAAAGAAACGGCGCACAGCCCACCAGCGATCTTTCGGATCCGTGGTGGAGGGATAGGCCGCGGTGTTGTTGCCCCAGGACTTGAACCCGTCGGCATTAACCGCGGTAATGACGCCGTTGGCGTTCAGCACGTCGTTGGCCTGCTGCTGATCCAGCGCCACCGTGGTGCCGTCTTTCAGAACCGTGGCGGTGATCCGCAGGTCCTTATTGGACGGGCTTTCATAGGGCACGTCTGCGTTGTTGGCGTCCGTGTAGGCCGTCAGGGCGGCAAACATGGCGGAGAAATAATATTTCTTCTCGCCCACGGCCACCATGGGCCACAGGGCCGCCGCATGGGCGGAACTGGCGCCCAGGGCTTCCTTGGCGCCCTTTACGCTGGTGTAAACCACCGCGCCGTCGCTGTCCGCGGAAATGTCCAAAAGGCAACTGCAATTAAAATTGCCGTTGATGTTCTCGGTCTTGGCCTGGAGGGCTGCCGCTACGGTGGGGGTGTGGCTCCAGCCGGGTGCCAGGATCAGGCCGGGCACCATGCCCAGGGTGGGGTAAATCTGGCGGATCAGTTCCAGGCCGGTTTCCTTGCCGGTGGAGGCGTCCACGCCGCCCACAATGTCGGCAGCGGTCACGCCGGAGGGTTTCAGGCTGGTGCTGCTCACGGTCAGACTGCTGGCCTCCTTGGCCGCCGCGGAAAGCAGCGTAATGGCCACGCTGCCGTCGTCCTCATGTGCCGCCTCGTAGTCGCTGCCGGCCACCAGGGTGGCGCTGCCGTTCTTCACGGCCAGGGTGTTCAGCAGCACATATTTCTTGTCATACAGCACCACGCCGTCCACAACGTCGCAGCTTTCCGCCTGGTTCTGCGTGACGTGGGCCGCCTTATTGGGATCCAGCACGTTCACCAGGATAATGGGCGCAACGTTGAAAACCTGGAAACAGGCGCTAATGCTCTGGCAAAGGGTGAAGTTCTCGAAATCGTCCGAATAGCCGACGGCCTCCACAGCCTCCTTGTAGCTGTAAACCAGCTTGGGGGTGTTGACCGCCGCCGCGGGGTCTTTCGCCAGGTGAATGGGCGCCGTGCCGAAAATGACCTGCAGGCCAGCGCTGCCCTGAATGGGTACGGTCAGGCTGGTGGCCTGCTCGGTGTTATATACACCGTGTTTGTATGCCATGTTGTTCTACCTCCTGTTTAGTGTTTGACCTGTACCAGACGATACAGGCGGGAAATATGCCCCGTGCCGCTCCGCAGGTTCTTCATGGCCTCCGGTAACTGCTCCAGGGGCACCACCAGGCCCTCCATGGCCGGCTGTTTCACGATAGCCTCCGCCAGCGCGGTGGGGATCCCGTTGGTGTATGCGGTGTACTGCTTCGCCACGCCCGGAATGGACGGGCCGCAGTAAACCACGGTGGTGGCCTGTTCGGCCTTTTTGGGTTTCGCCATTATGTTTCTGGCACCTCCTTGAAAATCGCCGGCGCGTGGAAAGTCAGCCCCACGGCGGCGAAATAATACGGGTGTGTTTCAGCTTCTTCCTGAACGGCCCACCGGATCGGGTGTTGCGCTTCATAGCGGTTTGCCACGATCCCGTCCCGTGCGTAATGCCTCACGATCTCGTTGACAACGTGGAGCGCGTCGCGGTAGCCCTGCCGGTTCAGGGCTGGGTCACACACGCAAACGATCAGTTTTACGTCAACGTTTTGCTGTGCGTCCTGCTCCGGCAGTTCTCCGCTTGGCATTTTCACCAGCACATAGGGTTCCGGCGGCGCTTCCGCGTCGGTTTCTTCGTCGTCGCCCTCCCGGAAAGGGAGAAACTGCGAAAATACCTGTATTTTGCGGTTGACGCCCAGGGAATTGGTCAGGGTGTAGTGGGAAAAAAGCTGCTCCAGATCCTCCACAATGGCGTCCTGCAAAAACTCTTGTGTCATGCGATTGCGCCTCCTTGACTTGTTTCTGTTTGTCACTTATAATTGCGGGTGTGGTAATAATCAGCATAATGTGGTAATAATCAGCACAGCGCCGCGTAATGCGTCCACAGAAAGGGGATAACCGAATATGAAACCGTTTGCTGTCTTGCTCTGTACCTTGCTCCTTGTAACGTCCTTAACCGCCTGCGGCTGGGTCACAATCACCGACGGGCCAGCGCCCAGCGCCTCCAACTCTGCCGCGTCGGACAATGACGTTACAGAGGAGGAACCGCAGCCCAGTTCCGACGTTGTTGTTACCGCAGAGGACGTGCAATCCGCGGTAGAGGCTCTTGTGCCTGACGAATACCGCGGGCAAAGCTATTCTTGCGATATTCTCACCGCTTCCGATGGCTCCGGCTTTATCGTTTCTTTGCAGATCGACGTTGACACGGAGGACGCCGCCGACATTATCAGCGGCATGGAGGCGGACATTTTGAAGCTGGACAATCTGAACATTTCGGACGTTCAAATAATTGCTGTCCATGATATGCAGATCGTTGGAACCAACTAATTTCCCACAGCGGCCCGGACATGGGCCGCTGTTATTTTTTCTCTGCAAAGTACAGTTCTCTGTTGATGTGGGTGGTTATAGCGTCGGCCAGATACTGGTGGATCTTTGGCTCCGTCGTTTCAATGAACTGCTCTGCAATACCTGTTTCCCGCAGCATGACCGGAACGCTGGGGCCGTAAAACTCGCGGATCCTGGTCTTGTCCAGCTTGCCGGTCAGTTCCTTAAACACATGGTTGCGCTGTTCGCGCTCCCGCCAGCCCCGTTCTGTGTACTCTGTCCGGGAACCGTATGGCTTCCGCTGGACAACGGCCAAATGGCCGGACTGGTATTCTGCCAGAAATGCGGTCAGGCCGCGGCTGTTGGTGATCGTTTTGGGGCTTTCCGACGCAAGCACAGCCAGCTTTACCGGCGGGCTGCCCTCTTTGCTGGTACTCGGTTTTGTAGGGGATATTTTGAACTTGGACGCCGCCAGCATTTCACCGGAGGAGGTCAGCACGGCCTCCAGGCGGCTTTTGGACGCGTAGGTGTATTTGAACTCCTTGGCAAACTTGATCGTTTTGATTTGGTAACGCTCTTGTGCCAGCTTTGCCAGTTCGCGCCCCGTCTTTTTTGCAGTATCATTCAGGGATTTCCGCATAACGTCCGGGGCCTTTTCATACAGCATACCCAGCCGCGCCTCAATATCGGCAATCGCTTTTTCGGTGTCAATCCGAATAAGCATATCGCTCACGATCTCACCGCCTCCAGTTCAATGGCCAGCACTCCGGCCTCCTCGGTGCAGGATTTCACCT
>CATXYA010000290.1 GCA_958403605.1 uncultured Oscillospiraceae bacterium | reverse complement strand
TAGTAGCAGGGAGGCGAAGCCTCCCGCGTAAGCCTTCCCCCGGTGGGGGAAGGTGGCTGATGCGCAGCATCAGACGGATGAGGGGGCGCGTGGAGGCGTTTCCCACGCAAAAGGGGCGGCCTTTCGGCCGCCCCTTCCATTTTCCTTTACTCCGCGCTGTGCACCAGCTTGCCCAGCAGCCACACGCGGCTGACGTTGATATTGTCGTCAAAGCGCACCAGGTCGGCGTCCGCGCCCACGGCGATCTCGCCCTTCACCCCGGCGTAGCCGCAGTGCCGCGCAGGCGTTTTGGTGGCCATGCGCACGGCGCCCCACAGCGGCACGCCCGCCTGCTGGTAAACGGTGCGCACCAGCCGGTCGCCGGTGGCGACGCTGCCCAGGAAGCAGTTGCGCGCCAGGGGCTTGCATACGCCGTCCTCAATGACCACTTCGATCTCCATCCCCATGCCGCGCATGGTGTACTGGCCCTCGGGCATGCCGGCGAAATTGCCGCAGTCCGACACCAGCATCAGGCGGTCGTAGCCCTTGCACTTCACCGCCAGGCGAATGAGTTCCGGCGGCAGATGGCAGCCGTCGCAGATGATCTCCACGTCCAGATCGTCCAGCAGCAGCCCCGCCTCCACCAGGCCGCCCCGGCGGAAGCCCTTGTCCCGGGTGACGGTGGACATGACGCTGTACAGGTGCGTGACGCAGGAGTAGCCGTTGTCCATGGCCTCCACGACCTGGGCAAAGGTGGCGTTGCTGTGGCCCATGCAGCCGGTGATGCCCGCCAGGCGCAGCGCCCGGCCAAATTCCATGCCGCCCTCCAGCTCGGGCGCGGCCATCCAGCGGTTCACGCAGCCCTTGGCCGCCTCGATGGCGGGCTCGTACAATTCGCGGGTGATGACGGGCGGCGTGCGGTCGCCGATGGCCATGTCCGGGTGGGGCTGGTTGAAGGGGCCCTCCAGAAAATAGCCCAGATGATGGGGCAGGTCGTCCCGGGCGTCGATCTGCCGCTTGATGTCCGCCAGGGTGTGCAGCACCGCCGGGTCGCCGGTGGTGGGCGTGGGCGTCATGGAGGTGACGCCGTGGGACAGGTGCATCTTCATGGCGCCCACGTGGTCTTCGAGGTCCGTGGACATGAAGGTGAACCCGCCGCCGCCGTGGCAGTGGACGTCGATGAAGCCGGGGGAGAGGTAGTCTCCCTCGCAGTCCACCAGCTCCTCCGCTGCCGGGTGCTCCCCGGTGCCGAAGCAGGCAATGCGCCCGTCCTCCGCCAGCAGCCAGGCCTCCGGCAGCAGACGGTCGGGCAAAACGAGGGTCGCGTGAACAAAACAAGTGCGCATCAGATCGTTCCTCCTTTTTCGTTATCCGTTCCCTGGGGACGCGGCCCCAATCGTTCCACCTGCACGGCGAACTGGGCCGTGTGCGTCCCGCCGGGGGCCAGCGTTTCATACGCGCCGGTGTTGAGGCCATTGGCCGTGCCGTTCCACGGCTCCACGCACAAAAAGGGCTTGCCGCGCACCGCCCACAGCACCAGCTGCGAAAAGCTGCCGTCGAACGCCACCGTCACGCGGCGTCCCCCGGCGGCGTCCTCCAGCACGGCGGGGGACTTGGCCCCGGCAAAGGCCGCGCCCGTCTCCGACGCGCCCGCGGGGAACGGCAGCGCCACGCTGCCTGTGCCGAAGGGCACGGGGCCGCGGGCGAGATCCAGCTGCGTGTCCGCCTGGGCCGTCACGCGGGCCGCCTCCACGTCCGCCACCGCAAAATAGGGGTGGAAGCCGTAGGCGAAAGGCATGGCGGCCGTCCCCGTGTTGGTGAACGTCTGCCGGACGGCCAAACGCCCCGGCGTCAGCGTATAGCACAGCTCCACCCGGAAGCGGAAGGGGTACACGGCGCGGGTGGCGTCGCTGTCCTCCAGCCGCAGGGTCGCCGAGGCCGCGCTCTGGGCCGCAATTTCCCAGCGGGAGGTGTGGCCGAAGCCGTGGATGTCCATCGTGTAGGGCTGCCCGTCCCACTGGTACGTGCGGTCCTGCAGCCGCCCGCAGATGGGGAACAAAAAGGGGATGCCGCACCGGGGCCGCTCGTCCGAGGCCAGGTTTTCGGCGTCCACATACAAAAATTCCGTGCCCGCGCGGCACAGCTGCTTGACGGTGCCGCCCTTGCCGGGCAGGATCACGGCGCTGGTGTCGCCGCACGTCAAACGGAGTTCGTCCATCTTGTGCACCTCTTCTCTTTAGGATCTCCCAGTCAAGCATACTGCAAACGAATCGCACAGGAAATTGCGAATACGGCAGAAAAGATTGCAAACCGCGCAATTCTTCTGGTGGAATTCGCCATTTTCAACAGAAGAAAATGAGTAAAATTGGCAAAAATGCCTCAATCGAACGAAAGGGTACAGGCGCTCAGGGTGCATTGGCGGAAGGCGGCGTATGCTTCGGCCCGGTCCGTCAGCGCCCGCTGCTGGGCCGCGTCCAGCGGCTCCCACAGCCGGACGGTGAGCGCCAGGCGGCCCGCCTGCTGCTTCTGCGTCCACAGGCCGATGACGCGGCCCCCGCACAGCACCGCGCCGGGGTTGCCGACGGTGCGCCACACCAGGCGCTGCAGGGCGGGGTCGGGCAGCAGCAGGCCGCGGTCGCGGGAATCGAGATAGGGGTCGTGGGGGCCGAGCAGCAGCAGGCGGTCCCCCTCGGGCCCGGCGGTGCGCAGGGCCTCCCGGTCCGCCGCCAGCAGATAGCGCGTCTTGCCCGCCACTTGCACCGGCTCCACTTCCGCGGCCACGGTGGCCCACAGGCGTTTTGCCTGCCGGGGCGTGCAGCCCAGCCAGGCCGCCAGGGCGTCCGGCCCCGTGGGGCCGTAGCAGTGCACAAACTTGCGCACCAGCCGCTGCGGCGCGTCGGGCGCGGGCCGGGGCGACTGGCCTGTCCAGCTTTGAAAGGACGTGAAGGTGGGGCTGACGCCCTGGCGCCCGCCAAACACCACCAGCGAGGAAAAGGCGCAGGGCCGCAGCAAAAAGGACACCATGGCCCCGCCCACCGTCTGCCGGTCCGGCGCGCCGTACATAGACGGCGCTTCCCACAGGGGGCGCTTCTCCGGCGGCAGCTGCGGCGCCACCTGGGCGGCCAGCGCCCGGTCCAGCTCTTCTTTGCCCGCAATGACGCGGCCGTCCAGCCAGCGGGCCGCCTGCCGCACCAGGGGCAGCAGGTCCTCAAAGGACATGCCCAAAAAGTCCAGCCCCAGGGTGATGCCGCGGGTGTACACCCAGGGCTCCTCCCCCGGCAGGGCGCACAGCGGGTCCAAAAACACGGCGCTCTCCGCGGTGGGGAACACCACGGGCGCGCCCCGGAAGCTCCACGCCTGCAGCAGCGTCTTTTCCCGGTAGAGCGCGCGGTGCAGCCCGTCCAGCGTGCAGCCTGCCGCGCGCTGGAAAAGGGCCGTCTCCCAGGCGCCGGGGGGCGAGTTCTGCACCCCGCAGGCCCCGGCGGCCTCGCAAAGGGCCGTGCCGGGCAGGGGCGTGTCCAAATGGTGCGCGCGCAGCCGAAAGCTGCGGACGGCTTGGGGCGTAAGTTCCATGGGGGACCTCCTTTGGGGTTCGGACGGGAGGAGAGGCCCGTAGGCGCCCCCTCATCCGCCTCGCTGCGCTCAGCACCTTCCCCCACCGGGGGAAGGC
>CATXYA010000289.1 GCA_958403605.1 uncultured Oscillospiraceae bacterium | reverse complement strand
CCCGGTGGGGGAAGGTGGCAGCCGCTTCGCGGCTGACGGATGAGGGGGCGCCCGCAGACCTTTCCATCCTCCGCCAGGCAACAGACAAAAAATAAAAAGGGCGCGCTGCAAAATTTCCATTTTGCAGCGCGCCCTTTTCGTAAGAGATCCGGGAAAGAAAGAAAAAGGAAAACTTTCCGCGGAAAACTACCAACAGAATGGAGGGGTAGTCAGGCCCCGGCTTCGATGCCCTGCAGGATGTCCCACAGCGCGCGGTACTGCCGCTCATAGCCCTCGGCGCCGCTGGCGGCGCGGGAGGCTTCAAACTGTACCTTCTGCCCGGCGGCCGCCTGGCCGGGGGCAAAAAAGTCGAAGCGGGTGAGGTGCGGCTCCAGCGTCAGGAAGCCGCGGTACTGTTCCTGGCGGATGGCCCGTGCCAGCAGCGGGGCGATCTGCCCGTCGCCGGTGCCGCAAAGCACGTTTTCACCCGTGGCGGCCAGGGCGTCCTTGATGTGGATATCCCGCACGAAGGGACCCAGCAGGTCCCAGCAGGCGGCGGGGTCTTCGCCGCACTGGACGAAGTTGGCGAAGTCGAACGCGGCGGCAAAGTGCTCACACGCCAGCGCGTCGCACAGCACGCGGCAGCGCGCGCCGGTGTCGCCGTAGATGCCCTTTTCGTTCTCGTGCAGCAAAACCACGTCCTGCTGCCGCGCCGCGGCCAAAAAGCGGCGCAGCTTTTCCAAGACCACGTCCCGGCAGGCGTCGGGATCGGCGCCCGCGGGGGGATAAAAGCTGAAAATGCGCAGATAACGGCAGTCGAGGAGTTTGCACAGCTCGCATAACGCGGCCAGCTGTTCCAGCTGGGCGGCAAAGGCTTCCTCGTCGTCCACCCGGATCTTGCCCAGGGCGGTGCCCAAGGCCGAGACATGCACCCCGGCGCTTTGCAGCAGGGGCACAAGCGTCTCCCGCGCCTCGGCGGGCGTGTATTGGGCAATGCCCTTGCCCCCGGCGGAGCGCAGGCAGATGTGGTCCATCCCCAGGCGCGTCACCACGGCCAGCTGGCCGTCCAGCGGCTGGCAGATCTCATCCGCAAAGCCGGAAATTACAAGCGGTCCTCTCATGGCTCACGCCTCCGTCTGTGCGGCGGAATCCCGGGCCTTGATCTCGGCGATCCTGGCCTGGATCTCTTCCATCTTGTTTTTGTCCAGCGGATAATACTTCATCGCCACCAGGTTGAACAGCAGGCCGATGATGGTCATGCCGAACATGATAAAGAGGGTGACGTATTTCAGCGCGTCGCTGTAGGGCGTGTTGACGTCGGGCAGCGCCTCGCGGAAGCCGATGGCGGCGAACAGCAGGCCCGCGATCATGGGCGAGGCGGCGCTGACGCACTTGTCCACAAAGCTGAACAGCGTGCCCATCATGCCAGGCACGTAGCGTCCGCTGCGGTAGACCTCATAGTCCGCGCAGTCGGCGATCATGGGCAGCACGATGTTACCGGAGACGCCCTGGAAGCCGGAGGCCAGAATGGTGAGGAAAATGAGCGCCACCGTGAAAAAGGTGAAGCCGGTAAAGCCGTCGTAGCCCGGCAGGTTCAGCGTTTTGGGGTCGCCGAACATCCACAGGCAGGCCGAGAGCACATTGGCGACCAGTGCGCCGATGGAGCCCAGCACCAATGCCTTCTTTTGGCCGAAGCGAGTGGCGATGAAGCCCGCGCCCACCACGCAGAACAGGGCCGAGGCGACGGAAGTGTACAGCGTCAGGCCGCCGCTAAGGGCGTAATTGCCCGCCAGCACGCCGTACAGCACCACGCCGGTGGCGCTGACGCGGGTCTGCGAGGCGATCTTATCCGTGCAGGCCGCCACGATGAGCATCTGGATGGCCTTGTTGTGCTTGATGGTGTCCCAATAATCCCGCGGGCGCACCAACTGGGGCTTGCCCGTGCCGAAAAATTCGGTGCGGTCCTTGGGGGCGATGGCGATGACGGCGCAGATGGTGCAGAAGATGGAGACGCCGCAGCACAGCATCCATAGGTCGCGGAACAGCTCGGCGCTGTACATGGTGCCGTACTTCGGCACCAGCAGGTTGGAGACATACATATTCAGGCCCACGCTCATGATCAGCAGGTTGATGCCGTCGAACATGGCGAACAGGGGGCGCTGCTTGGGGTCGTTGGTCAGGCAGGCCTGTCCGGCGCGGGTAATGGTGTTCTGGAAGGTGAAGAAGATGTAGTACACCACGGCCACGGCGAAGAAGAATACCACGCGGATATTCTCCGGCAGGTGGTGTGTGACGTTGAACATGATGAAGCTCGTCACATGCAGGCCGATGTTGCCGATGATCATGAAGGGACGGTTTTTGCCGAATTTGCCGTTGGTCTTGTCCACCAGATAACCGATGAACGGGTCGGTGACGCCGTCCCACACGCGCATGATGGTGGCGAAGCTGGAGGCCAGGATGACGGCCATGCCTACAAAGCCGATCATGTAGTAGCTGGCGTAGGCCATCAGGAAGAAATACATATTGGTGGCCACGTTGTTGAGGTTGAAGCCGTAGATGCGCAGCTTCGAGGCGTGGTGCAGCCCATCCGGCGTCCAGTATTTCGCATACTTGGACGCAGCCGCAGTGGAAGTAGTTTGCATACTCGATTGCTCCTTTTCATTCGTTTTCCTTTCCGCAGAAAGGATTTCACAAATTTATTGTAAAAGCCATCCGCAGCGGCCACTAGCACAATTCGAATGTTTTTGATATAATCTGATTATCGGAACCAATTTTAGCATTTGGTACAGAAATAAGATAGTTGTTTGTGCAATTTGGGAGGGAAGGACGCATGGAAGATAACAATACCATCCAGCGCGCAACGTTGAACGCGGAGGGCTACGCCTATGTGCTGCAGTCGCAGCAAAATCTATTGGAAGCAGTAGGCCGCGGCGACGAGGCGGAGGCCCTGCGCTGGTTCCACATTTGGGTGCCCAAGGACAGCATGTTTCCCGCGCTGGACCGCATGGAGTACAATTTGCGGGCCATCCGTCAGGCCCAGGGCTGCATGCTGCTTTCGCTGCTGCTGCACGCGGGCTTTTTGTGGGGCTGCTCCGTGGCCGGGCTGTGGGTGGTGTTCGAGCGGTACACGGGGCGCTTGATTATGATGCACATGGCCGGGGAATTTGAGCCGGTGATGGAAGACGCCATTGTCGATATGTGCCGCCTGGCCCGGGCCGAGGAAGAACAGCTGCCCGGCGGACGTTTGAGCGGGGTGTGCCGCTACATCAATACCCACCTGGGCGAGCCGCTGACATTGGGGCAGCTGGCCGGGCAGGCCGGGGTTTCGCCCGGGTATTTGAACGTGCTGTTCCGAAAGGAGCTGGGCTGCACCGCTTGCGGTTACGTGCAGCGGCGTCGGCTGTTCACCGCCAAGCTGCTGCTGGCGGACCCGGAATACCCGGTCTCCAGCATTGCGGCGGAGCTGGCTTTTTCCTCGCCCAGCCATTTCGCCCGCTTTTTTGCCGCGCACGAGGGCTGCACGCCCTCGCAGTACCGCAAACAAAGCGCCGAGCAAAGCACGGCGCTGCGCCTGTGGCGCGCGTCCGTGCGGGAGGAGCCTGGGGATCTTTTGTAAAACAATAGTATCAGTGTACAAAGGCAACAGCGCCCAAGCGGGGCCACAGGCGGACGCTG
>CATXYA010000288.1 GCA_958403605.1 uncultured Oscillospiraceae bacterium | reverse complement strand
GTCTGTAGGAAATAGTAGTCACCCGCCCGTGACGCCTCGATCTCTTTCCCGTTCCATTCCCCTGTCGGCGGCACGGCGCCCGCCGCCGCCAGCGGCTGAGCAAAGGCCAGCGCCTCCGCCGGGGAAATTGTCATGGATTCCTCCCCTGCGGGATCCTGCGAGGATGCAGTTTCCTCCAGATACAGCGCCGCCGCCAGCGGGGTTTGGTACAATGCGTCCGGCAGGCGCTCCTGCGCGGACAGCCCGGCCTGCACGTCCCGCGCTTCCAGGGCGTTCACCAGCCCCGTGGGCAGCAGCAGCGACGCGGCGGCGGCCAGCAGGGCGCAGGCTGTAATCAGCAGCGAACGGTTCTTTTGGTTCATTGCACTTCCTCCCTTGCCGCCAGCGGCAGGCGGACGGTGGCCGTGGTCCCCGCCCCCTCGCGGCTCGCCAGCTCCAGCGTCCCGCCGTGGGCCTGGGCGATGCGCACGCACAGGGCCAGGCCCATGCCGCTGCCGTTTTCCGCCCGGGCCCGGCTTTTGTCCACCATATAGAACGGCTCCGTCACCCGTGCCAACTCGCTCTGCGGGATGCCGCAGCCCGTGTCCGCCACCGTCAGCAGGCAGGTATCCGCCGCGCGCTCAGCGCGGACGGTGACGCTTCCCTTTTCCCGGCAGGCCTTGCGGGCGTTGGAGACGAGGTTTTCCAACAGCGTCTCCAACAGCGTCTGCTCCCCGCACACGGTCAGCCCGCTGTGAAAAAACTGCACTGCCGCCCCCTGCGCGGGCAGACGGCGCCGGACGGCCTCCAACACCTTGTCCAGCGGGACAGGCCCCAACGTCGGCGGCGCCTCCCCCAGGCCCAGCAGCGCCAGCAAATTGCCGCTCAGGGTCTCCAGCCGCTTTGTCTCGCGGTAAATGAATTCCGAGGCCTCGTGCACCGTCTGCGGCGGCTGATCCTGCTGGCGCAGCAGCGCCGCATAGCCCATCATGCTGGTGAGCGGGGTCTTCAGCTCATGGGTGAAGGCCGCTACAAAGTCCTCCCGGCGGCGCACCTCCTGCTGCAAAGCCCCCACATTCTGCGCCACGGCTTCGCCCATGGCGTTGAAGCTTTGTGCCAGGCTGCCCACCTCGTCCTGGGTCTTCAGCGTCACCCGCTGCGCGTAATCGCCCGCGGCCATGCGGTGTGCGGCTTCGTCCAGCTGGGCCAGCGGGCGGGTGAGGCGCTTGGCCCAAAAGAGCAGCAGCAGGCCCGCCAGCACCAGCGTCAGTGCCGAGGTGGCGGCCAGTGTGCCCAACTGCCCTGTCCGGGCGCGGAACAGCGGCTCCAGGTCATGGGCGCTCAATAATACTGTATCTTGTCCCGGACAGGCCAGCCGGGTGGCCGTCAGCAGATAGTGGGCCCCCTCCGCAGTGCGGCACAGGCTGGGGACGCCCGGCTGCGCCGCCGCGGCGTCCCGTCCGCGCACAGGCAGCGCCGCGGGCAGGCGGGACGCCGCCACGTTTCCGCCCTCGTAGACGGCGAACATCGGCGCGCCCGCCGTCCCGGCTTCCTCGCTGAAGCGCCAAATGGCCTGGTGCACGTCCTCTTCTTCCCATAAAAACATCTCGGCCTGATGGACCAGGCGCGCCTGCGCCTGCTCGGCGCTCTGCACCTGGACGGCCAGACCCGCTTGAAAATTGCGGCGCACCAGCTGGGTGCCGGTGAGCGCCAGCAGGACGCTCAGCAGCACCAGGGCCG
The DNA here is from genome assembly GCA_958403605.1 of uncultured Oscillospiraceae bacterium. Classification (GTDB taxonomy): domain Bacteria; phylum Bacillota; class Clostridia; order Oscillospirales; family Ruminococcaceae; genus Ruthenibacterium. The sequence continues at coordinate 1,945 of CATXYA010000288.1, read as the reverse complement.
ACAGCGTCAGCTTGTGTGCAAATCTCATGGCTGCGCCTCCAATCGATAGCCCACCTTGTAGATGGTCTCGATCTTTTTCTGCCAACCCAGTTTCTTGCGCAGGCGCTGGATGTGGATATCCAGCGTGCGGGTGTCCTCCGGCTCGCCGCCCCACACGGCGTCGTACAAATAATCCCGGTACAGCGCCGCGCCCGGGCTGCGCATCAGCACGGCCAGCAGGTCGAACTCCCGGGGCCGCAGCACCACGGGCGCGCCGTTTTGCGTCACGGTGCGGGCCGTGGCATCCAGCGTCACGTCCCAGGCCTGCAGGATGCCGCCGCCCTGGCCGGTACGGCGCAGCACCGCCTCCACCCGCGCCACCAGCTCCGCGGGTTCAAAGGGCTTGACGATATAGTCGTCCGCACCCAGGCGCAGGCCCTTCACCTTGTCGGCCACCGCATTTTTCGCCGTCAGAAAGATGACGGGCACGCGGCAGCTTTGGGCGTAGGCAAGCAGGTCGTACCCGCCAATCTGCGGCAGCATGATGTCCAGCAGCGCCAGCGCGTAGCCGCCCGCCTCCAGCAGGTCGGCCGCCTGCTGCCCGCTGTACGCCGTGCGGCAGGCATAGCCGGCCCCTTCCAGCGTCAACCGGATCAGGTTCGCAATGGGCCGCTCGTCGTCCACGATCAAGATCGGTCTCATGCCGTTCCCCTCCTTGCATGTTCAGCATAACCCCCGGATGTTTCCGCCGTGTAACCCGCGGCGGTCTTTTCCAATTTTCATCTTACCGCACCGCTTTACCTCTGGCAAGCGGCAGGCTTTGCATGTATAATAAGAGCAATGGATTAAAGGAGGGACCGCCATGCGCCAGCAAACCATGTTCGACGCCGGGGGCGCCGCCGTGCCCGCGCCGCTGGCCAGCCGCCTGCGGCCCGACACGCTGGAGGGCTTTGTGGGCCAGCGCCATCTGCTGGGCGAGGGGCAGGTGCTGCGCCGCCTCATCGATTCCGACCAAATCAGCTCCATGATCTTCTGGGGCCCGCCGGGCGTGGGCAAGACCACGCTGGCGCGCATCATCGCCCACCGCACCCGGGCGGAATTCATCGATTTTTCCGCCGTCACCAGCGGCGTCAAGGAGATCCGCGCCGTGATGAGCGAGGCCGAGGACCGGCGGCTCATGGGCGGGCGCACCATCCTGTTCGTGGACGAGATCCACCGTTTCAACAAGGCGCAGCAGGACGCCTTTCTGCCCTACGTGGAAAAAGGGAGTGTCATCCTCATCGGCGCCACCACGGAAAATCCGTCCTTTGAGGTGAACGCGGCGCTGCTGTCCCGCTGCAAGGTGTTCGTGCTGCAGGCGCTGGAACCGGACGACCTGGTGGAGCTGCTGCACCGCGCGCTGGCAAGCCCCCAGGGCTTCGGCGGGCAGGCTATCGAATTCCCGGACGAGCTGCTGCGCGCCGTGGCGGTGTTTGCCAACGGCGATGCGCGCACGGCCCTTTCCACGCTGGAGATGGCGGTGCTGAACGCTCGGCGCGTGGGCGAGACGACGGTGGTCACGAAAGAGGACGTGGCCCAGTGCACCAGCAAAAAATCGCTGCTGTACGACAAAAGCGGCGAGGAGCATTACAACCTCATCTCCGCGCTGCACAAATCCATGCGCAATTCCGACCCGGACGCCGCCGTCTACTGGCTGGCGCGCATGCTGGAGGCCGGGGAAGACCCGCTCTATGTAGCCCGGCGTCTCATCCGTTTTGCCAGCGAGGACGTCGGCCTGGCGGATTCCCGCGCGCTGGAGCTGGCGGTGGCCTGCTTCTCCGCCTGCCACGACATCGGCATGCCGGAATGCAACGTGACGCTGACCCACATGGTGGTCTATCTGTCGCTGGCGCCCAAATCCAACGCCTGTTACCTGGCCTACGGCCGCGCCCGGGAGGACGCACAGAAGATGCTGGCCCAGCCTGTG
>CATXYA010000287.1 GCA_958403605.1 uncultured Oscillospiraceae bacterium | reverse complement strand
AGCCGGAGCACACCGGCAGCACCGTGGACGGTGTTGTCACCGGGCAGGACGGCGAGCTGACGATGATCCGCACCCTGGACGGCAGCCGCTACACGTTTGCCATGTCCAATACGGTGCTGAAGCTCAGCAAGGGCTTCACCAAAGACCTTTGGGTGCGCGTGACCTTTGACGGCGTTGTGGATTATGACGATACGGACGAGGCTGCGGTACAGCTGGTGACGGAGCTGGCGGACGAGCCGGACACCTATGTGGTGCCTGCCAAGCTGCGCAAGTACGACGATGAAAAAGATACCCTGCGCTTTGCCACGGACGACGGCGCCCTGCGGGAGATCAGCCTGGACGGCGTGGAAACGATGATCCCCACGGGCTTCCAGGACGACAGCGCGCTTTATGTCTATTACCGTTGGCTGCCCGGCAAGGACGCCGAGGGCAACCGCAGCATCCAGGTGGTGCGGGTGGCCGACCAGCGGGTCGGCGTGGACGAGCGGCTGCATCTCGTTGTGGAGGAATATGACGCCCAGAGCGGCAAGCTGACGGGCCATGCGCTGGATGGCCGCACGTTCCAGTTCTGGATCAAAGGCTCTTTGCTGGAAGAAGACCTGCGGGCCGACGGCGGCCCGGGCGAGGGCGACGCCGTGCGTGTGGATTATACCGGCGCGCTGCTGGGCACCGACACCAGCAAGTGGACGGTGACGCGCGTGGAGCGCACCGCAAAATCCACCGAGTACGTCTCCAGCGTGCTGGGCACGGTCTCCCGCGTGGGGAACACGTTCTCGCTGAAGGCGGAGGACGGCCGCACCCTGGCCTTCCAGCACCTGGAGGAGGACGCCGTGCCGGAGTCCATCGCCGAGGGCGACACCGTGCGCGCGTTTTTCACCGGCTGGCTGGGAAGCGAGGACAAGGAGGCCGACACCTCCCACGCCACGCTCACCCGCGTGGCCTACGCCCTGGACTGAGATTGCTTTTTTGCGCCCCCTTTGCTATGATACACAGCAAAGGGGGCGTTTTGATGCGCACGGTTCCAGCCAAGACGATTTTGACGCGGACGAAGGACGCCGCGTGGTTCGGCGCCGAATACAATATGAATTTGTACCGCGGCTGCTGCCACGGCTGTATTTATTGCGACAGCCGCAGCGAGTGCTACGGCGTGGAGGATTTTGGGACGGTGCGCGCCAAGGAGAACGCGCTGCCGCTGCTGCGGGACGAGCTTTCCCGCAAGGCGCGGGCGGGCGTGGTGTCACTGGGCTCTATGAGCGACCCGTATAATCCCTTCGAACAGCAGGAGCAGCTGACGCGGCACGCGCTGGAGCTGCTGGCGGCTTATGGCTTCGGCACCATGATCGCCACCAAGGGCAGCCTGGTGACGCGGGACACCGACGTGCTGCGGGAGGCTGCGGCCCAGCAGCCGGTGATCGTGGCGCTGACGGTGACCACCTGTGACGACGCCCTGGCCGCAAAGCTGGAGCCGCACGCGCCGCCGCCCTCGGCGCGGCTGGAGGCGCTGCGGCAGCTGTCGGCGGCAGGGCTGTTCACCGGCGTGCTGCTGATGCCGGTGCTGCCGTTTTTGGAGGACAGCGCGGAAAACGTGGGCGCCGTGGTGCGGGCCGCGGGCCGGGCGGGCGCGCGCTTTGTCTACCCCATGCTGGGCCTGACCATGCGCCGGGGCCAGCGGGAATATTTTTACGCCCGGCTGGAGGAATCGTTCCCCGGCCTCAGCGAAAAGTACCGGGCGCGGTACGGCGAGCGGTATGTCTGCTACGCACCGGGCACCAAGGCGTTGGGCGCGGCCTTCCTGCAGGCCTGCGGCGAGTTTGGCTTACTGGGGCGCATGTCCGAGATCGTGGCGGCGTCCCGCCAGGGGTATGACCGGCAGCTCTCCTTTCTGTGAAAATTTTGACAGCGGCCGTGTAAAAAAGGCGCGCCGCGCCTTTTTTTGCCGGCATTTTTCTGGTATACTAAACGGGAATCGACAAGGGGAGGAGGGGGCCGCATGGCAGAAGGACCGAAGTTCGATGAAAAAGCCGACCGGGAGGCCACGGAAGAGCTGGAACGGCTGACGGCCAACCACGCCACCCAGCAGCTGGAGCGCGTGCGCCCTGCGGGCCGCCGTCAACCGGACGACGCCACCCAGGTGGCGCTGGACGCCCCGCCCCGCAAAAAGCGCAAAACGCGGGATGCGCTGCACTATGCTGCCAATATCATCGGCGTTTCGGCGCTGCTGTACTGGGGCGTGTCCGAGCTGCTGCGCCTGGGGACGGGCAAGCTGTTCACGCTGTTCCACGCCGGAGCCACGCTGGAAAGCCCGGTGGCTGTGCCGGAATGGGCGCTGGGCCTGGCAAACCTGCTGCTGCCCGCGCTGAGTTTGCTGGCGGCCTACGGCTTTGCCAGAGCGGCCGCTGCGGGCGGCCCGCTGGCCTGGAAGCTGACGCTGAAAATGCCGCACAAACCGGTGCTGTGGCTTTTCCTACCCGTGTTTTTGGGCGCCAGTTTGGTGTGCGACCTCTTCACCAGTGTGTTCCAGCGCTTTTTGACCGCTCACACCCCCTATACACCGCCCGCGGCGGTGGGCCTGCCGGACAGCGACTTTGCCATGCTGCTGTATTTCCTGGGCATGTGCGCGGTGCCGGCGCTGCTGGAAGAGCTGCTGGTGCGAGGCGCCATGCAGCAGATGCTCTCCCGCTGGGGCGTATGGTTTTCGGTCATCGTTTCCAGCGTGGTGTTCACGCTGCTACACACGGACTTGGCGGCCATGCCGGGCCTGTTCATCAGCTCGGTGCTGCTGGGCCTGGCGGCGTACTGCACGGGGTCTCTGGCCGTGGGCATCGGCTTCCACTTTGCCAACAATGTGATGGCGTTCTGCTTTTTATACGCCACGCAGAAGATGGACGGCGTCTCCGCTCTGGCCCTCACGGGCTATCTGATGCTGGTGTTCGTGCTGGCGGCGCTGGGCTGCGCGGTGTTCATCTGGCGCAACAAGGTGATGAGCCTCTTCCGGCCCATCCCGCGGGTGTACGACCCCAAAAACAGGCAGAGCCGTTTCGAGCGGCTGGCGACCACGCCCCTGTTTTTGCTGGCGATGCTGGGCCTGGCGGTGCGGGCGGTGCTGCCGCTGTTTTTAAAGTAGGAGGGAGCAGCACATGGACGATCTGGCGCTGATGCGGCTGGCGCTGGCGGAGGCGGAAAAGGCCGCGGCCCTGGGGGAAGTGCCCGTGGGCGCGGTGGTGGCCAAGGACGGCGAGGTGGTGGCCGCCGCCCACAACACGCGGGAGACGGAAAAAAACGCCACCCACCACGCCGAGCTGCTGGCCATCGACGCGGCCTGCAAGCGGCTGGGCGGCTGGCGGCTGTGGCAGTGCGAGCTATTCGTCACCTTGGAGCCGTGCCCCATGTGCGCGGGCGCCATCGTCAACAGCCGCCTCAAGCGGGTGGTGTACGGCGCAAAGGACGCCAAGGCGGGCTGCTGCGGCAGCGTCACCGATCTGTTTGCGCTGCCGTTCAATCACCGCCCCGTGATCGAACAGGGGCTGCTGGCAGAGGAATCGCAGGCGCTGCTGGCGCGTTTTTTTGAAGAGCTGCGCCGCAAACGCCGGGAAGGGGAGCTGCCGAAATGGAAAAGACCGCAGTTGTGACCGGGGCCTCCCGGGGCATTGGGGCCGCTGTGGCCCGCGCCCTGGCGGCCC
>CATXYA010000286.1 GCA_958403605.1 uncultured Oscillospiraceae bacterium | reverse complement strand
TAAAGCGGCACAGGGTCTGCTGCTCCAGGCGGCTGACGGTGCAGGAGTAAAAGCCGAAGGCCTCGCGCCAGCGGGGCAGCAGCGCCGGGGGCAGCACCAGGTAGGCGATGCGGATGGCCGGGGCCACGCTTTTGGAAAAGGTGCCGATGTACAGCACGCGCCCGGCCTCGTCCAGCCCCTGCAGGCTGGGCAGGGGGCGGGAATCGAAGCGGAACTCGCTGTCGTAATCGTCCTCGATCAGCCAGCGGCCCGGCGCGGCGCCCGCCCAGGCCAGCAGCTCGTACCGGCGGGCGGCGGGCATCGTCACGCCCGTGGGGAACTGGTGGCTGGGCGTCACGTAGGCGATGTCCGCCCCGCTTTGCGCCAGCAGGTCGGCCCGCAGGCCCTGGCCGTCCACGGGCACGGGCACGGCCTCCACGCCGTTGTTTTTCAAAATGCGCGCCGTGCGGGCATAGCCGGGGTCCTCCACGGCAAAGAGGCTGGGGCAGAACAGCCGCGCCAGCAGCCCCAGCAGATATTCGATGCCCGCGCCCACCACGATCTGCTCGGGCGCGCAGCGCACGGCGCGGTATTCCCGCAGATGGCGGGCGATGGCCGCGCGCAGGTCGGCGTCGCCCTGCCGGGGGCCGTGGTTCAGCAGGGAGGGGTCGCCTGCCAGCACGTCCCGCTGGATGCGCCGCCAGGTCTTGAAGGGGAAGAGCGAGGTGTCGATGCTGGCCGTCTCAAAATCATAGCGCCAGGCCGGGCGCGGCGGTTCCGGGCCGGGGCCGGGCGGCGCGGGCGTGGGCGCGGCCAGCCGTTCCAGGCGGCACACGGTAAAGCCGCTGCGGGGCCGGGCCTGCACGTAGCCCTCCGCCGCCAGCATGCCGTAGGCCGTGTCCACGGTGTTCACGCTCACGCCCAGGTCGGCGGCCAGCCGCCGCTTGCTGGGCAGCTTTTCCCCCGCGGCCAGCCGCCCGGCCTTGATCTCTTCGGCCAAATGCCGGTACAGCTGGCGGTACAGCGGCCCGCCGCCGGGCGCAAAGGCCAAATTGAGGCTGTCCATGCCGCCGCGCTCCCTTCCTCTGACCCTATGAAAAAATCAAAATTTGAGTATTTTCATAGCACCAGTTCTTGCATATAATCAGGATAAGCTTTTCACAGAGGGCTGTCAAGAGAGGGGAATCCGCATGGAGACAAAAAAACGTTTCGATATCCACACGCTGGCCGTCATCGGGCTGCTGAGCGCCCTGGTGTTCGTGTTCAGCTGGGTACAGATCCCGTTCGGCGACGTGGCGCGGGTGCATTTGGGCAACGGCTTCTGCGCGCTGGCGGGGCTGCTGTTTGGGCCGCTGGTGGGCGGGCTGTCGTCCGGCATCGGCAGCATGCTGTTCGATTTCACCAATCCGGCCTACATCGCCGAGAGCTGGATCACGTTCCTCACCAAATTTGCCATCGGCTTTTTGGCGGGGCTGATCGCGCGGCGCGGCGCGCCCACGCTGAAAAAGGACATCGCAGGCGCGGCCGTGGGCTCGTTCGCCTACGTGGTGCTGTATCTGGCGAAATCGTTCATCATCAAATTCTGGATCGAGGGCCAGGCCTGGGGCGCAGTGCAGACGCAGCTGGCCGCCAAGGCCGTCACCTCCTGCATCAACGCCGTGGCCGCCGTCGTCGTGGCGGTGCTGCTGGCCAAGGCCATGCGCCCGGCGCTGCGGCGGGCCCATTTGATCTAGCGGGCGGAGAAAAAAGGACAGCGGGCGGCCCCTCGGCGGGCCGCCCGCTTTGCATTGGCGGGCAGGCGGGAGAGGCGTTTCTGCCTCTGTCTTACGGTATTTCGTGCCCCGGAAAGGGAACGTTCGTGGGCGCCCCCTCATCCGCCTCACTTCGTTCGGCACCTTCCCCCACCGGGGGAAGGCGGTGCTGTCCGAGCCGGGCTTTGCCCGGCTTGGCGAACAGCACCCCTGCAAGGGACGTCTGCTTGCGGCCAAAGGCCGCGAGCAGCAACGGCCTACTGCTGGCTTTTGTTTTTCCTTGCTTTCGCGGAAAAACAACGTAGCTGTACGCTTACTTAAAGATACTAACAAGCGTAAAGCTTTTAGCAAGTAGAAGCAGGGCGGCGGGACGCCGCCCGCGTTCGCCTTCCCCCGGTGGGGGAAGGTGGCAGCCGCTTCGCGGCTGCCGGATGAGGGGGCGCCCGCGCACCTTCCCTTCCATCCGCAGCGGCAGATGCAAGGCTCCCTGCCGCTGCCCCCGCCCCCAGACCGCCCTCCTTTTTTTGTGTCAAAATTGTAAAACTTCACGCCATTTTCTGGATTTCCCCGTCCTGCGCCCTTTTTCGCTGGTTTTTCCTGCCGAAATCGTGTAGAATAGCAGTTAGACTATTTTTTCGGGCTATGCGGCGCGGTGTGCCCCCGGGTGCCTGAATTTGGAGGGATCCCATTGGAACAAGTGCAGAAATGGCTGCACCAGGCGCAGGCCGCGCTGGGAAGATACTGGCGGCGGGTGCGGCAGGGCAACCCGCTGGACATCGCCATTTTGGCCGCCGCCGTGCTGCTGGCGGTGGTGCTGGTGCTCATTCTCATCTTCAGCCTGACACAGCAGGCCAAGCCGGCCGGGCGCGACGCCATGGACATCGTCAACAGCGCGCCCAGCGCCGTCACCGTGGACGAAAGCGGTTATGACAAGGCCGCGGGCGAGATCGACAAGACCGAATACGACGGCACCGTGCTCGTGGAGGGCAAGGACGCCGGGCAGGATTATCTGGACGAAACGCTGTTTGTGGGCGATTCCAACACCGCCCGCATGGTGGATTTCGGCGTCAGCACCCTGCAGAACAACCTGGGCGTGGTGGGCATGGGCGTCCAGCACGTCACCGGCTCGGCCTGTGTGCAGTTCAAGGGCTACGGCTATATCTACGTGCCCAAGGCCGTCTCTTTGATGCAGCCCAAGCGCATCATCATCACCTTCGGCACCAACAACGCCTACGAGACCACCGACACCTTTATCAAATGGTACAAATCGGCGCTGGACGCCATCACCGAGGCCTGGCCGTATGCCGACATCATCATCAACGCCGTGCCTCCGGTGGCGAAAACGCGCAGCTATCCCAACATCACCATGAAGACCATCGACAGCTTCAACAAGGCCCTGGTACAGCTGGCGCGGGACGAGGGCTACCAGTTCCTCGATTCCTCCGAGGCCCTCAAGGGCGCGGACGGCTACGCCAAAGAGGGCTACATGGAGAAGGACGGCATCCATTTCACCCAAAAGGGCATGACCGTGCTGACGAATTATTTCCGCACCCACGCCTATGAAACGGAGGACCGCCGCCCGAAGCCCCTGTCCAGCGTGCCCACGCACTACGCCACGCCGGAGAGCTTCTTCGTGCCGCCTGCGCCCGCCTCCTCGGAGCCGGAGAGCACGGCGCCCGCCCCTGTGGACCCGGCCACCTGTACCCATAATTACGCGCTCATCGGCGAGACGCCCGCCACCTGCGGCACCGACGGCAGCCGCGTGTACCAGTGCACCATCTGCGGCACTCAAACCGCCGAGACGCTGCCCGCCACGGGCAACCACACCTATGAAAAGGTGGAGGAGGTCGCCGCACAGGTGGGCGTGGAGGGACACCGCAAGTTCCGCTGCACCGTCTGCGGCAATGAGTACACGGAAAAGATCGCGGCCCTGGCGCCCCCGGCCTCCAGCACGGTGCCCACGC
>CATXYA010000285.1 GCA_958403605.1 uncultured Oscillospiraceae bacterium | reverse complement strand
CCTGAGCCACTCTAAAAGCGTGAAATAACGGGTGGAACGCCCTGGGATTGACGTCCGGCGCCCTTTCTGCTAGAGTGAAGAAAAGGGAGGCGTGAAAGATGAGAGGACGAAAGATCGGGGCTTTCTTTGCATGGCTCATGATCGCGGCCGCGGTGGGCTGCGGCGCGGCCAAGCTGCTGGAGACGCGCGCCGGGTCCTGGGTCAACGCGCTGTTCTGGGTGTCCATCATGGTGTTCGCTTTGGGGTGCATGGCCTGCATGAAGGGCAGTCCCCGCGCCTACGGCCAAAATTTCCGTGCGTTCACCGCCGAGAATGCCGTGAAGACAGAGGCTGACCGCGGCGCCGCGGATTACGGTAAACACCATCTGCAAAACGACGTTTTTGACCCGCAGATATCGGGCCTGGGGCTGATGGCCGGCGGGGCGGCGCTGTTCGCGCTGTCGCTGCTGATGTAAGGAACCGGTGCGCGCTGCGGTGGCTAGCGGAAAGAGGCGGGAGCTGTATGCAGCTCCCGCCTCTTTCCGCTGGTTCTGTTACTCCAATTCGATGGCGTCCACGGGGCAGCCCGCCTGGGCATCCCGCGCGCCGGGCTGCAGCGCCTCGGGCACTTCGCCGGACATGGCCTCGGCCACGTTGCCTTCCATATGGAACACCTCGGGGCAGGTGGCGGCGCACAGGCCGCAGCCGATGCAGTTTATATTCACCAAAGCTTTCATCACGAGTTTCCTCCTTTCCCGTTCACCTACAGGGAGGATGCCCGGGAAAAGAGCTGTTTATGCGGGGCCGGCAGCCGCGAAAGCCTGAAAAATGGGGCGGCTGGCAAAGGCGGCTCTTGAATTTGTACTTACACCTGCAAAAAGAGCCGCCGGATGCGGCGTCAGCCGTCTGCGGCGGCCAAAGCGGCCCGGTCCGACGGGGCATAGCGGCGGCTGCCCGGCAGGCTCTTTTTGTAATTCCAGCAGCGGATGGCATCGCGGAGCGCGGCGCCGGGGTTGTCCGCGAAAAAATCGCGGATATAGGTGTTGTATTCAAACTGCGGGTCGATGGCGGCGGGGCGGCGCTTTTTCTCCGCGGCCAATTCTCCATAGGCCGCCACGGCCTGCGCATAAGTCTTTCCCGCGTTCGCTTTCAGCCATTTTTGAAAGGGCACATTGAAGGAAAAGCCGGGGCCGAGCTGCGCCTTGAAAAAGGCCCGGTGCCGCTCGGAGCAGACAAAGCCCGGCTCGATGCGGGTGTCGGGCATGAGCGGCCCCGCCGCCGCCGTGTTCCGGCGCTTGGGCGCGGCGGCTGTGCGCTCCCCGGTGTCCAGATAGCGGGCGATACGGCAGGTGAGTTCGGTTTTGCTGCCGGAGGCGGGCAGGCCCTGCTCCCGGCAAAAAGCGGTCAGCTCTTCTTTCAAATAGTAAAATTGAAGAAAGGCCCGGGCGTCCAAATGGGCCTCCAAGGCGGGGCGTGCGTCCATCGTGTATTCCTCCTGCGGTCTATTGTTGAAAGGCCAGGCGCAGCGCCGCCACACGGCGGCACACGCTGGCCTGGGTGATGGCGCTGTCCAGCGCCTGGTCATACCCGTGGATGGTGCCTTTGGTCTCGTTGCGCTCCACGGGCACGCCCGCCGCTGCCAGCGCGTCGGCCAGGGCCAAGCCCTCGTCGTGCAGGCAATCGAACTCGGCCACCTCCACATAGGCGGGCGGCAGCCCGGCAAAAGAAGCGGCCTCCAGCGGGCTGGCATAGCCGCGCTGCCCGGCGTCGCCGTTTTTGAGGTACATGTTCCACATTTTGCAGTCCAGCTGGGAGTTCCACAGCGGGGTATCGGGGTAGCGGGCCATGGAGGCGCTCTCCATGCGGGCGTCGGCCACAGGGTACACCAACAGCTGGAAACAAGGGAGCGGCAGCCCGGCGTCCCGCGCCGCCAGGCAGACGCCCGCCGCCAACGCCCCGCCCGCACTGTCGCCGCCCACGGCGATGCGCAGGGGGTCGATGCCCAGAGCCGCGGCGTTTTCCAGCACCCAGCGGTAAACATCGTGGCAGTCGTCCAGCCCGGCGGGGAAGGGATGGCGGGGCAGCAGGCGGTAATCGGCCAAGAGGACCCGGCAGGCGGCTTCCTGTGCATAGCGGCAGGCCATCCGCTTGTGATGGGGGGCGGCCTTGAGCGCGAAAGCGCCGCCGTGGAAATAGACCAGACAGGGGGAGGGATCGACCAGGGTCTTCGGCGCAAAGACCGTCACAGGGACTCGCCCATCGGCCAATTCTTGCCGAACGCAAATTCCCTCCGGCACCGGTGTGTGGGCGAACATCATGCCCATCAGCCGTTGTACCATGGGCAAAAGCCAGGGCGAAAGCGGGATCTTCGTGGAAGCGTAGCGCGCAAAATCGGGGTGGATGGCGTAGGGTGACATAAAGCCGCCTCCTTTTCCGGTATTATAGCAGTGCCCGGAGCGGGACGCAAGGGCGCCCCGCTTGACGGGCGAGGGAAAAGCGGCTATAATAATCTCATTCTTTCCAGAAAGGAACGTGTACCCGAACCATGGACGACGCCGGCGACAGCGACGCGGCCCGACCCTGCGGTTTCTCTTTTATTTTCGAATGGACAAGGCACAGCCTGCGGTTGTTACAGACGGCGGGGCGTGCCTTTTTGCGTGTGCGGCCCTATCCGCGCGCGTGAGCACCGCGCTCTTCAGATGAAGTGGCCAAGGCCGTAAACGATTTTTTACAAAACATAAAGGAGCGAGTATTTTGACTTCCATTCCGCAGCAGCTGCTGCTTCAAGCCTTTTTGATCTTCCTCAACGCCTTTTTCGCCATGACGGAGATCGCCGTCATTTCCCTCAGCCCCGTCAAGCTGCACAAGCTGGCCGGGGAGGGCGACCGAACGGCGCCCCGGCTGCTGAAGCTGGTGGAGGAGCCCGCGGGCTTTTTGTCCACCATCCAGATCGGCATCACACTGGCGGGCTTTTTGGGCAGCGCCTTTGCCGCCGACAACTTTTCCGAATACCTGGTCACCTGGGTATACGACGGCCTGGGCTTCCACGCGCTGCCGCCGTCCGTGCTGGACACGCTGGCGGTCATCGTTATCACGCTGATCCTGTCGTACTTCACGCTGATCTTCGGCGAGCTGGTGCCCAAGCGCATCGCCATGCAAAAGCCCATGGAGGTGGCGCGCCTGTCCTGCGGCGTGGTGGCCGCCGTGGCCGTGGTGGTGAAGCCGGTGGTGTGGTTCCTCTCCTTTTCCACCAACGCGGTGCTGCGCCTGCTGCATTTGAAGACGGAGGCCGAGGAGGAGACCGTCACCGAGGAAGAGATCCGCATGATGCTGGACCTGGGCGAGGAGAAGGGCACCATCGGCAGCGACGAGGGCGCCTGGATCGACAACGTGTTTGAATTCGCCGATACCACGGCCCGGGACGCCATGACCCACGTGGGCCAGGTGACGGCCCTGCCGCTGGACGCGGACACCGCCGCCGTGCGCGAGACCATCCGCGCCTCGGGCCGCTCGCGCATCCCCGTGTACGGCAAGGGCATCGACGACATCGTGGGCATCCTCAACGCCCGTGATTTCCTGTTGGACCAGGAAAACGACGTGCCCCGCCCGCTGCAGGACCTGCTGCGCCCGGCGTATGTCGTGCCAGAGACCGCGCTCGCCGCCCCCCTGTTCAAGGACCTGCAGAAGCGGAAGGTGCAGCTGGCCGTGGTGGTGGACGACGCGGCCCAG
>CATXYA010000284.1 GCA_958403605.1 uncultured Oscillospiraceae bacterium | reverse complement strand
ACGGCGGTGTGTACTCCTCCTTGGCGCTGGACTTTTCCTGCATGAAGCCCGCGTCCAGCCCCAGATCCAGCGCGTAGTCCACGGCCCGGCGGTATTCGTAGGTGGAGATGCGGCGGGCCAGGGCCTTGTGCTCCCGCGCCTTATAAAACGGCGTGTATTGGCTCATGAGGCTGAGCAGAAAGCCGTCCCGCGGCAGTTCCGCGGCCAGGAAGTCCAGCACGGCCTTTGTATCCGCCAGCGCCCCCGGCAGCGCCAGGTGCCGCACGATCACCCCGCGCAGCAAAAGCCCCTCGGCGTCAAAAACAGGCGGACCCGCCTGCGCGCACATCTGGGCTGCCGCCGCCGATGCCACGGCGAAGTAATCCGGCGCGCGGGAATATTCCGCGGACAGGGCGGGGGAGCGGTACTTGAGATCGGTGAGCCACACGTCCACCACGCCGTCCAGCAGCCGGACGGTTTCCAGCGTCTCGTAGCCGCCGGTGTTGTAGACGATGGGAAGGTGCAGCGCGGGCTTTGCCAGGTCCAGCGCGTCCAGGACCCAGGGCAGGTACTGGGTGGCCGTCACCAAATTGAGGTTGTGCGCGCCTGCGTCCTGCAGGCGCAGAAAGGTGTCGGCCAGCTGGCGCACCGTCAGCTCTTTGCCGAAATTTTCCGCGCTGATATGGTAATTTTGACAATAGCAGCACTGCAGCGGGCAGCCGGAAAAAAACACCGTGCCCGAGCCGCGCGTGCCGGAGATACAAGGCTCTTCCCAGTGGTGCAGGGCCGCGCGGGCGGCTTTGACGCGGGGTCCGCCGCCGCACAGGCCTGCCGCCTGTGTGCGGTCGGCGCCGCAGGCGCGGGGGCACAGGGCGCAGTGCGTGGGGAGGTTCATGGCAGGCCCTCCTTTCAGATGATGGTTTTCATTGTACCATATTTTCTCCGGATATGGTACAATAGCGTTGCAGAGAACCGTTACAGGGAGGGACGAAATGGTGCATGAAGATGCCGAGCGAAAATTCCTGACGCTGCTCGCCAAGGAATACCCCACCACGGCAGCTGCCAGCGAGGAGATCATCAACCTGCAGGCGATCCTCAAGCTGCCGAAACCCACCGAGCACTTTATGAGCGATCTCCACGGGGAGTATGAGGCGTTCACACACATCCTCTCCAGCGCTTCGGGCGTCATCCGGGAAAAGGTGGACCGGGCGCTGCCGCCGGACGTGCCGGAGGAGGAGCGGGCGGCCTTCGCCACGCTCATCTATTACCCGTCGCAGAAGCTGGCGCAGCTCAAGCCCCAGCAGACCGACCTGGACGCCTGGTACCGCCGCACGCTGCTGCGCCTGCTGGATGTGTGCCGGGTGACCGAGTCGAAATACACCCGCAGCTTTGTGCGCAAACGCCTGCCGCAGGGCTTTGCCTACATCATCGATGAGATGCTGCACGCCCACTTTGAGGATCACGACAAGGACCTGTATTATGACCGCATCCTAACCTCCATCATCGACAATGGCCGGGCGGACGATTTCATCATCGCCCTGGCCCAACTCATCCGGCGCATCGCAGTGTTCCGCCTGCACATCGTGGGGGACCTGTTCGACCGCGGGCCGCGGCCCGACATCATCCTCGACGAACTGATGGCCCACCATTCGGTGGACGTGCAGTGGGGCAACCACGATGTGGAGTGGATGGGCGCGGCGTCCGGCAGCCCCGTGTGCATCGCCACGGTCATCCATGTGGCGCTGAGCTACAACAATCTGGAGACGCTGGAGGACGGCTACGGCATCAATCTGCGGCCCCTGGCCGTCTTTGCCGAAGAGGCCTACCAGGGCGCGGACATCTCCGTGTTTTACCCCAAGCTGGTGGGCAAAGGCGATTATTCCCCCGCCGACCTGGCCCGCGTGGCCCGTATGCACAAGGCCATCGCCGTCATTTTGGCAAAGCTGGAGTGCCAGGTGGTGCGCCGCAACCCGGAGTTCGGCATGGAGGACCGCGCCCTGCTGGAGCAGGTGGACTTTCTGCGCCAGACCATTCGGGTGGACGGTGTGGAGTACCATCTGCGCGACTGTGATTTCCCCACGGTGGACCCGGCGTGCCCGGCGCACTTGACGCCCGAGGAGGAAGACCTGATGGCAAAGCTGCGCCAGAGCTTTGCCGAGAGCGAGCGCCTGCAGCGCCATGTGCGCTTTTTGTACGCCAAAGGCAGCGTGTACAAGATCGAAAACAACAATCTGCTGTTCCACGGGGCAGTGCCCATGAACGAGGACGGCACGTTCGCCGGGGTGACCATCGGTGGTGTGCAGTACGCGGGCCGCGCCTGGATGGACAAGTGCGAGCAGATGGCCCGGCAGGGGTATTTTGCCCCGGAGGGCAGCGGGGAACGCCGCCGCGGACAGGACTTTTTGTGGTATTTGTGGTGTGGCCGCCAGTCGCCCATCTTCGGCCGCCACAAGATGGCGGGCTTCGAACACACGCTCATTGGGGAAGAAGCCGCCTGCGTCGAGATGAAAAATCCCTATTACGACCATATCGAGAGCGACGACCCCGCCGTGGCCGAGGCTGCGGTGGAGCGCATCTTCCGGGAATTCGGGCTGGACCCAGAGCACGGCCACGTCATCAACGGCCACGTGCCGGTGCGCGCCAAAAATGGGGAGCATCCGGTGAAGGCGGGCGGCAAGCTCATCGTCATCGACGGCGGTTTCTGCAAGGCTTACCACCCCAAAACAGGCATCGCGGGCTACACGCTGGTGTCCTCCTCCCGCGGGCTCTCGCTGCGCAGCCACGGACCGTTCGAGAGCACCCAAAAGGCCATCCTGGAAAACATGGACATCCTATCCAGTGTGGACGTCTTTGAAAAAAATGAGCGGCGCACGTACGTGGAGGACACGGACGAGGGCGCCCGGCTGAAAGGGCGCATCCTGGACCTGCAGCGCTTGGTGCGCGCCTACCGCGACGGCGAGCTGAAAGAGCAGGGTTAAGTTTGGGCCATCCTTGGCCCACGCCGTCAAGATAACAGTAAAAAGAAAAAGGAGAATAATTCTTATGGAACTGACGACCCCACAGAATCCCGGCACGCCGCTGCCGTTTGAAGCGGCGGAAAATTTTCGTGAGCTGGGCGGCTATCCCGCCGCCGGCGGCAAGCAGGTCAAGCACGGCGTTTTCTACCGCAGCGGCGCGCTGGAGGAAGCGGTGCGCACGCCTCATGACAAGGCGCTGCTGGAGAGCCTCGGCCTGAAAGTCATCTGCGACCTGCGCTCGGCCCAAGAGCGTGCCCAGCAGCCGGACCCGGCGGTGCCGGGCGCGGTGCGCCACGACATTTCCGCTATTGTGGCCGCCGGCGGGGAAGAAGTGAATTTTGATCTGGCGTCCTTTTTCACCATGAGCGGGGAACAGCTGCAGATGATCCTGGACGGCGTGCTGCAAAGCTATGCCCGCCTGCCGCTGGACAACGAGGCCTACCGCGCCATGTTTGCCGACATCGAGCAAGGCAACGTGCCGCTGCTGTTCCACTGCACAGCGGGCAAGGACCGCACCGGTGTGGCGGCGATGCTGATTTTGAAGGCCCTGGGGGCCAGCGACGACGTGGTGATGGAGGATTACATGCGCACCAACGAGTGCCGCCGCAAAACGCGGGCGGGGCTCACGCTGAAATTCCAGGAGGCCCTGGGCGACGGGACCTTCACCGACGAGCAGGAGCGCATCATCGGCATGTTCAGCGGCGTGGAGGCCGAGGGCCTGGAGCTGGCGATGGGCGCCATCCGCGAAAAATACCCCAGCTTCG
>CATXYA010000283.1 GCA_958403605.1 uncultured Oscillospiraceae bacterium | reverse complement strand
GGCTGGGGATCAAAAACGTGCACGAACGCCTGCAGCACACCTTTGGCCCCCAAAGCGGGCTGCGGTTTGAAAGCGCACCGGGGCAGGGCTGTACGGCGATCATTACCATTCCCCTGCAAGGGCAAAAGGAGGGATCAGGATGTCCTACTGTCTGATGATCGTAGATGATGAGCGCAGTATCCGCGAGGGCCTGGCCGTTGCATGTGACTGGGCCAGCTTGGGCATCGGCGAGCCGATCCTGGCCGCCGACGGCAAGCAGGCGCTGGACCTGCTGGCGCAGCGGCATGTGGATCTGATGATCAGCGATATCGTCATGCCGGAGATCGGGGGCCTGGAGCTGTGCTCCGTCGTGGCCCGGGAATATCCGAATATTTTGTTGTTTTTGCTGACAGGTCATGGAGAATTTGAATATGCGCAGCAGGCGATCCGCTATGGGGTGCGGGACTATATCCTCAAGCCCAGCGACGAAACCGTCCTGTATGCCGTGCTTCAAAAAGCGGTGGCGGAGCTGGGCCACCGCGCCAGCAACCGGCAGCGGCTTGCGGCCCTGGAGCGGGAGCTCGGCGCCGAGCTCCCCGAGGACAAGCGCCGGGCGCTGTACGAATATATCAACGAGGCCCTGCAGGATTGGCCCTATCCCGGCGCGCTGCCCGAGCGGGCGGCCCGCTATGCGGGGGGCAACCCCAGCGTGCAGCGCGTGCTGGAGCATGTGGAAAACCATATCGGAGACGAGGCCTTGTCCCTGAATGCCATCGCCAGCGAACAGCTGTTCATGAATGTGGATTATTTGGGAAAGCTGTTCAAAAAAGAGACGGGACAAAAATTTTCCACCTATCTGCTGGAACGGCGGATGCAGCTGGCGGTCAAATACCTCCGCACCGAGCCCCATGCCCGGATCTACGAGATCGCGCAGCGGGTCGGCTTTGGCGCCAACACCAGCTATTTCAGTACGGTCTTTAAAAAGGTAACGGGAAAAAGCCCTTCGGAATATTAAAAGCGTTTCGCTTCAGGGGGACGGAAGATTTCTTCCGTCCCCCAATCTTTTTCCTGGAATTGGCAAATTGTACAGTTTTTCTTTCATAACCCCTGATTTTCAAAACAAAACGTCTGTTTTTTCGCTTTGAAAGCCCAGCCAGGAGAAATATAATGAAATCACACAAAATTAGCGCGCTATGTGTCCGATCAACGGGGAAAATTGCGCGGAGGACGCACCCGGAGTTCTCCTCTTCTCTTTTCCCCCACCTCTGGAAAGGGAGTGTCTCTATGAAAAAATTTGTTGCGGCGGCGTTGTCCTGTATGCTGCTGGCCACCACAGCCGCCTGCTCCGGCAACGCCCCGTCCCCGGCGGCGTCCGCCGCCGCCCCCAGCGCCCCGGTGTCGACGGCGGCAGCCCCTGTGGAGCTGCGGGTGATGTGGTGGGGCAGCCAGGCGCGCCACGACGGCACCATCGCGGCCATTGAGCTGTATATGAAGCAAAACCCGAACGTCACCATCCAAAGCGAGTTTATGGGGTTCGACGACTACTTTCAAAAGCTGAACACCCTGGTCGCGGCCAACGATGCGCCCGACGTCATGCAAATGGGCGGCGGCTTTGCCACCTATGATCAGCAGCTGGAAGACCTGCAGCCGTATGTAGACAGCGGGCTGCTGGATATCTCCGATATGAGCGATACCTTTAAAAATCTGACCACGTACAATGGACGCCTGGTGGGGATCTCACTGGGTATCAACTCCACCTGCATGGCCTACGATCCCGCCATTTTTGCCAAGGCGGGCGTGGCGGAGCCCACCGAGGACTGGACCTGGGAGGATTTTGAGAGCGCCTGCAATACCATCCATGAAAAGCTCGGCATCTACGGCACCGACGCCATGTCCGATTTTTGGACCGGCGCCAACATCTACCCCAACCAGCACGACAGCAGCCTGGGCGTTTATAACGCCGACGGCACAGCGCTGGGCTATTCCGACGATACCATGCTGGCCGATTATTACCGCATGAAGGTGCGGCTGCTGGACAGCGGCGCCTTTCCCACGCCCGACGTCACCGCCGCCATCAAAGATCTGCAAGGGAACCTGCTGGTCCAGGAAAAATCCGCGATGTGCTGGATCAACGCCAACCAATTCGTCGCCTTGTCTCAGGCGGCCGGCCGCGAACTGAAGATCGCGCCCTATCCCAAGGTTACCAAAGACGGCCCCTCGGGCATGTCCGTGAACTCCGGCCTGGCCTTCAGCATGTCCAACACCTCCGCCCACAAGGAGGAAGCGGCCAAGTTTATCAGCTTTATGGTCAACGACTTGGAGGCGAACGATCTGATGGGCGGTGAGCGCGGCATCCCGGTGATGGCGAAGGTCCGCGAGCATTTGGCTTCCAACAGCACCGACCCCGCCGTCAAGGCAGCCTACGCGTATTTGGACCTCGTCGGCAAGATCGCCTCCACCACACAGCCGGTGGAACCCGACGGCCAGCTGGAGATCGAGGATATCTCCAAACGTATCAACGAAGAGCTGGCTTTCGGGCGGATCACGCCTGATGACGCCGCCGCGAAATTCCGCAAAGAAGTGGAAGAAGTTCTGGACCGCTGAGGCGGCATCGCCCCGCATCAGCACCAAGATCAAGAGCGGGGTGAGGTCCGTCCGGTGTCCGGAGGGGCCTCACCCTTATGATCGGCACTTTTCCGGTCGTTGGGAGGCATTGTATGAAGCCAGTGAAAAAAAAGTTTTTTGACCGGGACGCCGTGGCCGGGTATACGTTTATCCTGCCCTGGCTGATCGGCTTCTTCGGTTTGACCGTGATCCCCATGTTCGTATCCCTGTACATGTCTTTTACCCGCTATGACCTGACGTCAGACCCGGTGTGGATCGGCATGAGCAACTACGTAAAAATGTTCACAAACGACCCCCGGTTCGTCACCTCTGTCAAGGTGACCCTGTATTTTGTATTTGTATCGGTGCCGCTGAAAGTGGGGTTCGCCCTGCTGGTGGCCTTTATCCTGAACCGCAAGGCGCGCATCTTCGATTTTTTCCGCACCATCTATTATCTGCCCTCCCTGATTGGCGGCAGTATTGCGGTCTCCATGATCTGGAAAGAGCTGTTTGCCACCGATGGGATCATCAACGGCCTTTTAAAAGCCGTGGGCTTTGCAGGTGACACACCCTGGCTGGGCGACACGCGCACCGCCATTTGGACGTTGATCCTGCTGACAGTTTGGCAGTTCGGCTCTTCTATGATCATTTTCGCGGCGGGACTCAAGCAGATCCCCGAGACTTATTACGAGGCCGCGCGCATCGACGGGGCCAGCACCTGGACGATGTTTCGCCGCATCACGCTGCCGAGCCTGTCGCCGGTGATCTTCTTCAACCTGGTGATGCAGATCATCACGGGCTTTATGACGTTTACCCAGGCCTTCGTCATCACGACGGGCGGCCCCTTGGACAGCACGCTGTTCTATGCGCTGTACGTCTATCAGCGGGCATTCCAGTTCCGCGATATGGGCTACGGCAGCGCGATGTCCTGGGTGCTGTTGGTGATCGTCGGCGCAGTGACCGCCATTGTCTTTAAAACATCCAAGCTTTGGGTGTTTTATGAATCGGAAAGCTAGGTGGAGGACACAATGGGCTACAAAATGAAACAGCGTCTCGGCAATGCGCTGGGGTACGCCTTCATCCTCGCGCTGGGGCTGATCATGTTCTATCCGGTCGTGTGGCTGGTCGCCTCTTCCTTTAAAAGCAACACGGAGATTTTGGCGAAATCCTTCCACCTGTTT
>CATXYA010000282.1 GCA_958403605.1 uncultured Oscillospiraceae bacterium | reverse complement strand
ATGCTGGACATTCAGGGCGTGGAGGACTTCCACGGCGATATGGACTTCAAGGTGGGCGGCACACGCGACGGCATTACGGCCATCCAGATGGATATGAAGGTAGACGGGCTGACTTACGAGATCATCGAGGAAGCCTTTGAGAAATGCCGCAAGGCGCGCCTGTATATCCTGGACGAGATCATGGCCCCGGTCATCGCCGAGCCGCGCGCGGAGCTTTCCAAGTACGCGCCCAAGATGCTGTCCATGAAGATCGATGTGGATAAGATCCGCGACGTCATCGGCAAGGGCGGCAAGGTCATTCAGGAGATCTGCGCCAACTGCAACGCGAAGATCGACATCGAGGAAGACGGCAGCGTATTCATCTCCGCCATCGACATCGCGGACGCGGAGCGCGCCATGCACACCATCAAGACCATTGTGGAGGACCCGGAGATCGGCGCCATCTACAAGGGCCGCGTCACCCGCCTGATGACCTTCGGCGCCTTCGTCGAGATCGCCCCGGGCAAAGAGGGCCTGGTGCATATCTCCAAGCTGGACACCAAGCGTGTCGAGCGCGTGGAGGACGTGGTGGCTGTCGGCGACGAGCTGCTGGTGAAGGTCACCGAGATCGACCAGCAGGGCCGCATCAACCTCTCCCGCAAGGACGCCCTGGCGGACTTGGCTGCGAAGCAGCAATAAAAAAAGCCATGACAAGAGGCCGCCGAAGGGCGGCCTCTTTTGCTGTGAAAAAGGCAAACATGCGGGCGCCCTTTGTTCCTCAAAACCTTCTGCTTTCGCAAATGCAAACCGCTTTTGTCGCGAATTTACCGTTTCTCAGGAGGAAAAAGCTATAAAAAGTGTTTTTTCACTTGGTTCTTCCCGGGGAAAGGCGCTATAATAGAAACGAACCTCCGCGGCCTGTGCGCCGCGGCGGTCTTGGAAAAACATCCAAAGGAGAGGAACGCACATGGATCAGCAGACAGTGTACCGGCAGTTGGACCCGCGCATCTTTGAGATCGCGCTGCAGACGGCCCGCCTGTGCGTGTTCGAGCTGGACCTGCCGCGGCAGCGGTACACCCTGTTCGCCAATGCCGAGGCCATTTTCGGCAAGCCGGAGGACGTTTTGCTGCGGGAGCTGGGTGCGCTGGGCGGCGTCCCGCAAGACCGGTACTGGGAGCGCGTCTCCGCATACTTTGCCCATCCCGATGATTATCCTGCTATTTTAGAGGCCCACCGCAGCCTGGAAAAGGGCCTGCCCGTCAGCTATCAGGCGCGCATGCGCGCGGGGGATGACACCGCGCCCATCTGGTGCAAGGTGGACATGACGCCCCTGCAGGGGGACGACGGCGGCCTGCAGGTGGTGGGCGTGGTCAGCAATATCCATGAGCTGCGTTCCCGCAGCGCCCGCTACGAGGCCGCGGCCAAGACCGACCTGCTCACCGGCCTGTACAACAAGGTCAGCGCCGAGCGGGCCATCAAAAAGCTCATCGGCGGCAAAAAGGATGTGGAGTGCACGCTCATCGTGCTGGACCTGGACGATTTCAAGCACGTCAACGACACCTACGGCCATCCGGCGGGGGACACGGTGCTGCGGGAGACGGCCCGGCAGCTGCGCGGCATGTTCCGCAGCACGGACATCGTGGGCCGCTGGGGCGGGGACGAGTTCCTGGTCTTCGCCGTGGGCATGGCCGATTCCGAGCATCTGCGCCAAAAGCTGTCTCAGATGCTCTCCTGCGAGGGCTTTCCTTATCCCGTCACCAAAAGCGTGGGCGCGGCCTGCTACCCCGCGCACGCCCAGGATTGGGACACTCTCTGCTCCCTGGCCGACAAAGCCCTCTACCAGGCCAAAAAGCAGAAGAGCCGCTATCAGATCTATCAGCCGTGACAACGGCCCGGAGGCAAATGGAACGTAAAAAACTGGTAGATGAGAGCATCGGCTACATGCTTTGCCATTTGGACGAAGCGCTGTCGCTGGATGCCGTGGCGGCGCATGGATACCTCTCCAAATACCATTTTAGCCGCATCTTCAAAGAGGAGACCGGGGAGAGCGTTTGCGCCTTCCTCAAGCGCTGCCGCATGGATCAAAGCGCGGTGGAGCTGAAGCTGGAGCCCGCGCGGTCGGTCACCGACGTCGGCCTGGCTTACGGCTACAGCGCCTCCAACTACAGCTCTGCCTTCAAACAGCGTCACCAGGTTTCTCCCATGGCCTTCAAGCGCGCGCTGCCCACCCGGGAGATGCCCGTCCCCTTTGACCCGCAGCGGACCGCGCATTTCAAGACGGCGGAAGAATACGCCGCCCGGACCGAGCTGCAGCAGCTGGACGATCTGTTTGTGATCTATGAGCGCCTGCTGGGCAGCTATGCGGACCTCGCGGAAAGCTGGGGCTGCTTTTTGGAGAAATACCAGGCGTTTTTGGACGAAAAGACGGTCTTGGCGGAGCGCTTTTTCCACGACCCGGCCATTACCAGGCCGCCGCAGTGCATCTGCGACCTCTGTATGACGGCGGACCCGGCCTGCGGCCTCGAAAATGTGGTGCGCATCGCGGGCGGCAAGGGCGTCGTGTATCATTTCAACGGCGGGATCCAGGACATTTTTGAGGCGCTGCAGGGATTTTTCAGCGTTTGGCTGCCGCAGAGCGGCTACCGGATGGCGCGGCCCTATGGTCTGGATCTGTACCGCAGCATCGACTGGGACACCCACAGCGTCGGCATGGACCTTTGGGTCCCCGTGGAATAACAGCAAGGATCCAGAAGCCAGCAAGGCGGCTTCCTTTCTATGATGAGAAGTGTAAAAACTTTTCTGGAAAAGGCGCGGTGACGCAAGAAAACATCGGTTTTGGACTGACGGTTTTGGCGTCTAGCGTATTCAAAAAGCCCGGTAATCCGCCAGGATTACCGAGCTTTTTTCATGCCGCTATCCATCCAAAACCGCCGGGCCAAAACTGCTGCGCACCCCCGGGACGGGAATT
Source organism: uncultured Oscillospiraceae bacterium (assembly GCA_958403605.1). Lineage (GTDB taxonomy): Bacteria > Bacillota > Clostridia > Oscillospirales > Ruminococcaceae > Ruthenibacterium. Next base: position 833 of record CATXYA010000282.1, on the reverse strand, counting down.
CCCGATGCAGAGCTAGGAAAATCCGCGCAGGCACCCTTTGTGGTTGTCAAGCGGATTTGACGACGCTGTGCGCGGGAATTCCCTCCCGGGGGCGATGCTTTCTTACGCCACCACGCCTAAGGAGGCCGCTTTTTTATGTCGGCCAGTCAAGAAGAAACGATGACGGTTTGGGAGGTCCGCTACAGCGGCCTGCCCGCCGTTTGGCGGCACTGTAAACGGTGCGGCACAAAACGGGAGCACCGCTGCACGGGGGAATTCCGCGTCAATGCCCAGCAAAAGGCGCTGGACATTTGGCTGATCTACCATTGCACCCATTGCAATGCCGTCTGGAACAGCACGATCCTTTCCCATACTTCCCTGCAAAAACTGGGGACGGGCCTGCTGGAGCGGTTCCAAAGCAATGACGAAGCGCTGGCGCGGCGCTATGCCATGGACGCCGCCCTGCTGCAGAAAAACGGCGCCGGCATCCTGCTGCCGCCCTATGAGGTCCTGGGGGAAACGGTCTCCCAGGAAAAAGCGGCCCGTATCGTCATCCGCAGCGCGTACCCGCTGCCGCTGAAGCTGTCCGCCGTCCTGCGGGGCAAGCTCGGCCTTTCCCGGCAGGCATTTGGCGCGCTGTTGGCGGCAGGAAGGGTCCGGTGCAGCGGCGGGCAGGACCCCGCCAAGGCGAAGCTCTCCTGCCCGGAGACCGTCGTCACCATCGTTCCGGCAGCCCCAGACAGCCCGCCATAAGGCGCGGGATGCGCACCGGAAAGAACCAAAAGGTGTGGAAAAAGCAGGACGTATCGAGAAAATGCTCACCAAAATGGTGGACGATGCTGCAAGCTGTGGAT
>CATXYA010000281.1 GCA_958403605.1 uncultured Oscillospiraceae bacterium | reverse complement strand
ACCAGCGACCCCGCTTTGAAACAGCAGCTGGAAAAGCTGGCCCAGCAGTTCCGCTTCAGCGACCCCATGAGCTCGGAGGAACTGGCGGCGCTGGAAAGCGACATCGCGGCCCGGGTGGCGCAGCTGAAGGCGGGCATCGCCGCCCAGTCCGCCGGGGAGACCCGCGCCCAGGCCGAGGAATTGTCTCTGCTGCTGGCGGAGCGCAACGCCAAATGCAAGGTGCTGAAATAAGGCACATTTGAGGATCATAAAAGCAAAAGAGCCGTCTCTTGCGAGACAGCTCTCAGCTTGTCGATAAACCTATAAATCGCATATGACCCAGGCTCCCTCTGATGAGGGAGCTGTCTGCGCCAGCAGACTGAGGGAGAGAAAACGTCATTGTTCCGTATAATGTTCGGAAGTGTCTGGGGCTCTCTCCCTCCGTCACGGCTATCGCCGTGCCACCTCCCTCCTCAGAGGGAGGCTTTTTCGACAGCCTGAGAGCCGTCTCTTGCGAGACAGCTCTTTTCTTTTTGCTTGGCACCGCGTTCAGCCCGCGGCGCCGCCGTACTGCCGCCGGTATTCCAGCGGCGTGACGCCGTACTTCTCCGCAAACAGGCGGTAAAAGTGCGTGCGGTTCTCATAGCCCAGCAGCGAGATGATGTTTGTGATGGGCATCTCGCTCTCCACCAGCAGCCGCTCGGCGCGCTTGAGGCGGATGGCCCGGTTATAATGCACGATGGACATGCCGGAATATTTTTTTACGATGCGGTTGATGTAATCGCCGTTGTAATTCAGCGCCTGCACCAAGTCCTCCCGCGTGAGGGCGCCGGTCTTGTGCTCCATGATCTGGGTGACCTTGGAAAAAAGGTACGATTCCACGCTGGAATCCAGCTTGTTGTATTCCAGGGTATAGGCGGCGGGCGTCTGCAGCCGGTCCAGCAGCCGCAGAATAAGCCCGGTGATGATGCTTTCGGCACCTGGCAGCGCCAAAACCTTTTCCTGCATGATGGTGTTGAGCAGGTATTCAAAATGGTCCGCCTCTTCCTTCCGCTTGGGCGTGAAGAGGATGTAATCCTTTTTAAAATCCAGCTCGTCGCGCAGGTTGTCCTCAAAAAAGAGGCCCAAGGGACTGTGGGCATCGATGTTGTCCGGCAGATGCCTGCGCAAGAATTGGCGGGAGAGGCACAGGTAGATGCTGACAAAATCATAATTCGAGGTCTCCGCGTGCTCCGTATTGCAGTTCATCAGGCACACGGTGCCCTTGCTGTACTGAAAACAGCCGTTCTCGATGTACTGCTCCACCGTCCCGCTGAGCACAAACATGAGCTCGAAAAAATTATGGCGGTGGAGCAGGGAGACCCGGGAGCGTGAAGGTGCCCCCGCATCTTCGGAGGAACGCGCGCCGGAGGAGGGCGGGATCTGGGTGATATAGGAAAAGTTTTGCAGCGGAATGCTGAACCGGTGTGACAGGATGCCGCGGTAGCGGTCACAGGACATGATGCGGATGTCGTAGGGAGCGGCCATATCGTACGCCAGGCTGTTTTCTTCATCTGCGATCGGGGAGCTGCTGTGCCCGCTGCTGCGCAGATCGTTCATCAGCAGGACGTTATCCGGGAAAATAAATGGCCCCATTCTGCGCCTCCTTGTAAAAGGTCTATTTTGGATACAGATGCGAATCGAAAAGGAATGATATCAGCAAAGAATAACGCCGGCAGAGCTGATAGACTATTGTCATTAAGAACAAAACAAGCGCAGAAATCCAGGAAAAACCATTCATTTTATTCAATAATGATTGTAAAATGGAGGAACTGAAATGTCAAGAGCACCCTGGGAAGATTTCAATGTTTTTAGCGTCAACGTCGAAAAGCCGCGCAATATGGCGCTTCCGCACGCCGAAAATATGGATACAGCCGCCAATGTCCAGGAGCTGAACGGGAACTGGAGATTCCGTCACCAGTTTTCCCCCAAGCAGCTGGACCCGGCCTGCACCGCGGCAGACTTTGACGACAGCGGCTGGGCGGAGATTCCCGTGCCCTCCGTGTGGCAGCTGGAGGGCTACTCGAAGCCCGTCTACCTCTCGGCCAGCTTCCCCAAGGCGCTGGGCACGGACCCGGAAAGCCTGCCGGACATCGACGACGCGCAGAACGAGGCCGGCGTTTACCGCCGCAGCTTCGGCGTGCCGGAAAGCTGGCGGGACAAGGCGGTGTATCTCCGCTTCGACGGCGTAAAATCGGCGCTGGCGCTGTACTGCAACGGCGCCGCCGTGGGCTATTCCCAGGGCTCCATGACGGGCGTGGAATTTTATCTTTCGCCCTACCTCCAGCCGGGGATGAACCAGCTGACGGCGGTGGTGTACCGCTATTCCGACGGCACCTATTTTGAGGACCAGGACATGTGGTTTTTGTCCGGCATCTTCCGCGCGGTGCGCCTGGTGGCCGAGCCGCCGGCCCATGTGCAGGATTTTTACCTGGACACCCAGCTGGACGCGGCGCTGAAAAACGCCGCCGGCACCCTGCAGCTGACCCTGGAAAACAAGAGTGATGCGCCGCAGAGCATCGCCGTGGAGGCGTTTTTATCCCGGGACGGGCACAAGACCGCTTTGGGCGCCGTGGAAAAAACGTTGGCGGCCGGCGCGCAGGAGGCCTGCTCCCTGCCCGTGCAGCTGCGGGACGTGGCGCTGTGGAGCGCCGAGGACCCGGCGCTGTATACGCTCACCCTGGCCGTCACCACGGGCGGTACCACCACCTACAAGACGGTGCGCCACGGCTTCCGCAAGGTGGAGGTGACAGGCGGCGTGTTCCGGGTGAACGGGCAGCCCGTAAAGCTGAAGGGCACGAACCGCCACGATTTTTGCTCCGAGGACGGCTGGGCCGTCCCCTATGACACGCTGGTGCGCGACGTGATGCTGATGAAGCAGAACAACATCAACGCCGTGCGCACCAGCCACTACCCGGACGACCCCCGCTTTTACGAGCTGTGCGACGAATACGGCCTCTATGTGATGAGCGAGGCCGATATCGAGACCCACGGCGTCTCCGGCATGATGCTGCAGATGCACGGCCAAAAGGCCGTGGCGCCGTTTCCCGGCGACCGGGAGGAGGTGCTGCCCGCGCTGTTTGACCGGCTGGAGCGCATGATCTTGAAGCTGCGCGGCCACGCGTGCATCTGCATCTGGTCGCTGGGCAACGAATCCGGCATGGGCAGCGATTTTGAAAAGATGTACGCCCATGTGAAGGCGCTGGACCCGACGCGCCCCGTCCATTATGAGGGGGACCGGCGTCCCGTGTGCTCGGATTTTTACTCCCGCATGTACCTGCCCGCGGAGGGGCTGGAGCTGCTGGCGAAGGGCGAGGATGTCACGCCCGAAAAGATCGACCTCTCCCAGGCCGCCGACACCCCGCTGGCCATGGCCTCCGCCATGTTCCGCGTCCCGGCGGCAGAGGTGGCGGGACGCCCCCTGGTGCTGTGCGAATACGCCCACGCCATGGAGAACAGCCTGGGCAACTTCCGGGAATACGTGGATGTCATCGAGGCCTACGACAACGTGATGGGCGCATTCATCTGGGATTTTGTGGACCAATCGATCCATGTCCAGCAGGACGGCGTGGACAAATGGCTGTACGGCGGCGATTTCGGCGAGGACGAAAGCAGCTTTTACTTCTGCGCCAACGGTGTCGTGGGCGGCGACAGGCAGCCCCACCCCAGCCTGCACGGGGTGCGGCGCGCGTACCAGAACGCGGATTTCGCCCTGGATCTCAAGGCCGGACAGTTGATCGTACATAACAAGCACTACGTTACAGACCTCGCGCGGTAC
>CATXYA010000280.1 GCA_958403605.1 uncultured Oscillospiraceae bacterium | reverse complement strand
GGCTCTCTCCCTCCGTCACGGCTATCGCCGTGCCACCTCCCTCATCAGAGGGAGGATTTCAGAGCGCCAACGTCAGCACCTGCTTCCCGTAGCGATGGTCATTGGCCGCCGACACGCGCCTGCGGGCGCAGCCTCCTCAGAGGGAGGATTTTTCGACAGACTGAGCGCCCAGGGAACTTCCCGGGCGCTGTCTTTTGCTTATTCCCCCAAAATTTATTTTTACCGCCGCCCAAAAAGGCTGGCGGCGCCCGCCCAAGTATCTTATAATGGAGGCAAAGAGCGGGGCCGGGCACCGGCGCCCGCCGGGAGGCTGGAGTATGAAAAACAAGCGGTATGAGACCTCGCGCCTCGAGCGGCTGTCCTACGGCGGCTACTTCTTGGGGCAGAACCTTTGCTATGCCATCCAATTCCAATTCCTGTCCTACTTCTACACCGAGGAAGTGGGCCTGTCGCTGGCCAGCACCACCCTGCTGCTGCTCATCGCCCGGCTGTGGGACGCGTTCAACGATCCCATCATGGGGGCCATCGTGGACAAGTGCAATTTCAAGCGCGGCAAGTATTTGTTCTGGCTGCGCAACGCCACGTATCTGGTGCCGCTGTCGCTGGTGTTTGTCTTCGTCAGCCTGGGCCAAGGCGCGTCCTACTCGCTGAAATTGGGCTTCGCCTACGTCACCTACATCCTCTGGGGCATGCTGTACACCACCACCGACGCGCCGCTGTTCTCCATGGCCACGGTGATGACCACCCAGGTGCAGGAGCGCGATATGCTCATCAGCTACGGCCGCTTTGCCGCGGCGCTGGCGGCCATTTTGTCCGCGGTGTTCATGAGCCTGAAGGGCTCCGTGGGCTGGCTGGGCGCCATCATCGTCTACATGGTGGTGACCTTCGGCGTCATGTTCCCGCTGCAGTTCACCTGCAAGGAGCGTGTGCGCTACCGCCCCACGGAGGAGCACGTCACCATCGGCGGCATCTTCAAAAGCCTGCTGCAAAACAAATACCTGCTCATCTACTACGTGGGTTTTTTCGCCATCAATGTGGTGAACACGCTGCAGCCCATGGCCGCCTATTTCTGCAACTCGAACCTGGGCGACGAGGGCCTGCTGACCGTGGTGATGGGCCTGTCGGTGCTGCCCGTGCTGGTGGCTGCGCCGCTGCTGCCCAGGCTCATTGCGCTGCTGGGAAAAAAGCGCCTTACCATCTACGCCAGCGCGGCCACCATTGCGCTGTGCGTGGTGCAGTATTTTGTGGGGTATAAAAACTTCCCGCTGTTTCTGGCGCTGACGGCGCTGCGCGTGCTGTGCTGCCAGCTGCCGCTGCTGATCTACGGCATGTTCACCGCCGACTGCATCGAGTACGGCGCCTTCCACACCGGGCGGCGCACCGAGGGCGTGGCCTTCTCCACGCAGACGATGGTGACGAAGCTCTCGGGCACCGTGTGCCAGACGCTGTGCCTGCAGTTGCTGGCGCTGTACGGCTACCGGCAGCAGACCGCCGTGCAGACGCAGAGCGCGCTGGATGGCATCTGGAAGATCATGACCCTGGTGCCCATTGCGGGCTATGCGGTGATGATCCTCGTTATGGTATTTTTCTACAAACTCACCGAGGCGCAGGTGGCCGAGATGACGGCGGCCAACCGGCAGCGCTTCGCCACAGAGGAGGACCGATCATGACATATACCAAAGACAGCACCCTGCGCCAGGTACTGCAAAGCCCGCTGGGCAGCGATGTGATCAGCCGGGTGCTGCAGTCTCTGCAAAAGCCGTTGCGCCTGGTGGATAACCCGGTGGTGGGCAGCCTGCGCCTGCGCCAGCTGCCCGGCCTGACGCGCGGGCTGGTGGACGAGGAATTCATCGCCGCGCTGCTGGCGCTGCTGAACGCCGATGACACGCCCAAAATTTCCGTCATCCCCACCCCGCCCGCGCCCGCGTGGTGGAAGGAGAGCGTGTTCTACCAGATCTACCCCCGCAGCTTTTGTGACGCCAATGGCGACGGCGTGGGCGACCTGCAGGGCATCCGCGCCAAGCTCGACTATTTACAAGCCCTGGGCGTGGACGTGCTGTGGCTCAGCCCCATTTACGATTCCCCCAACGACGACATGGGTTACGACATCCGCAATTACCAAAAGATCATGGCCGAGTTCGGCACCATGGAGGATTTCGACGGTCTGCTGGCCGACGTGCACCGCCGGGGCATGCGCCTCATTTTAGACCTGGTGGTGAACCACACCAGCGACGAACACGCCTGGTTCCAAGCCTCCCTGCACGAGCCGGACGGCCCCTATGGCGATTACTACATCTGGCGGGACGGCACGCCGGACGCACCGCCCAACAACTGGGACAGCTTTTTCAGCGGCAGCGCCTGGACGTGGTACCCCGAGCGCGGGCAGTGGGCCCTGCACCTGTTCAGCAAAAAGCAGATGGACCTCAACTGGGACAATGCCGCGGTGCGCGGCGAGGTGGCGCGCATGGTGTGCTGGTGGCTGGACAAGGGCGTGGACGGCTTCCGCATGGACGTCATCAACCTCATCAGCAAGGCTCCGGGCCTGCCCGGCGGCAGCAAGCTGGTGGGCGGGCTGATGGGCATCACCGGCATCGAGCACTACTTCTACGGCCCTCATCTGCACCAGTATCTGCGGGAGCTGTGCCAAAACAGCTTTGACCGCTACGACGTGGTCACCGTGGGCGAGACGCCGGGCATCGGCCGGGAGACCGGCGCGCTGATGACCCACGAGAGCCGCGGCGAACTGGATATGATCTTCAATTTCGACCAGCTGGAGACGCCCGGCCACGCCCGCTGGGACGATTACGCCTATGACCTGCGCTATCTGCGCACCTATTACACCGATTGGCAGCGCCATTTCCCCGCGGGCTGCTGGATGCCCCTGTTCTTCGAGAACCATGACAACCCGCGCATGGTCAGCAAGGTGCGTCCCGACGGCACTTTCCGCGCGGAGGTGTCGAAGCTGCTGCTGACGCTGCAGTGCACGCTGCGCGGCACGCCCTTTTTGTACCAGGGGCAGGAGCTGGGCCTGGGCAACACGCGGTTCACCGCCATCGAAGAGGTGCGGGACGTGGAGGCCCTCAACCTCTATGCCGAGCTGTGCAAGACCATGGACGCGGACGCGGCCTTGGCGAAGATCAACGCAGGCTGCCGCGACCACGCGCGCACGCCCATGCCCTGGACGGCGCAGGGGCCGGGCTACGGCTTCACCACAGGCACGCCCTGGCTGCGCATGCCGGACGACGCGCCCACCCACAACGCGGATGCCGCCGAAGCCGACGATGCTTCCGTGCTGCACTACGCCCGCGCGGCCATCGCCCTGCGCAGGCAGTACCGCCAGGCGCTGGTGTACGGCTCGTTCACGCCCCTGGGCCGGGGCAAAGACGTGTTCGCCTATCTGCGCACGGGCGGCGGCCAAACGCTGCTGGTGGAGCTCAACCTCACCGACGCCCCCGCCCGCCGCTGCCGGCAGGCCCGCGGCCGCTGCCTGCTGGCGAACTGCACGCCCGGCGAGGGCCGTATGGTCCCCTATGAGGCGGCGGTGTACCTGGTGCCGTAAGGCGATGTCCGGCCCGCACTTTTTCCGTAGAGGCGGCCATTGGCCGCCTTTTTTACATGCTTGCACCGCTGCGGGAAAAGGTAGGTGGCGTTCCGCCGCCGATGACTTCCAAATGGGGCTTCGCCCCAGGCCCTGGCACATGGGTAACGCCGCAGCGCGCCCCCTCATCCGTCCGGCGCGTTGCGCCGTCCACCTTCCCCCACCGGGGGAAGGCGGTGCTGTCCGAGCCGGGCTTTGCCCGGCT
>CATXYA010000279.1 GCA_958403605.1 uncultured Oscillospiraceae bacterium | reverse complement strand
AAACAACGTAGCTTTATGCTTACTTAAAATTTTCCACAAGTAAGAGCAGGGCGGCTTGCCGCCCGCGTTGCCTTCCCCCGGTGGGGGAAGGTGGCGCAAAGCGCCGGATGAGGGGGCGCCCGCCCACCTGCCCAAAAAACAAGGCCCACAGAGAAAATCTCTGTGGGCCTTTTTGCAGCGCGCTATCCTTATGTTTCCTTCCACGCCTGCCGCGCCGCTGCTGCGCCCAGCAGGCCCCAAAAGCCGTAGAAAAGTGCTTCCACCAGGCCCACGCCCGTCTCCGCGCCAGCCGCCCACTGCCAAACGGCCTGCGGCAGCGCCAGGCAGGTGCACAGGAAAAATGCCAGCAGTCCCGTGGCCGCCAGGCTGCGCCGTACGCCGGGCCGCACCGGAAAGGCCAGCGCCCGCAGCAGCGCCGCCGAAAACAGCAGCGCGCCCAATGCCGCAAAAGTCTCCACCGCCGGGCACAGCCGGTACCAGCTGGCCGGGCGCAGCACGAAGCGCAGCACCGTCTCCAGGAAAAACGCGGCGCTGCCCGCGATGCCCAATCCGATGAAAAAGCCGTCGCCCGCTTTGCCCTGGGACAGTGCTTTCGCCATCAGCAGGCACCACACGCCCAGCAGCAGCAACAGCCCCGCCTGGGCAAAACCCGCCAGACGCACCAGCAAAAGGCGCGCCTGGCTCATGTGATGGGCGGATACGCCGTCCATACCGCCCGCAGCGGTGGACAAAAAGCCCGCGACTCCTGCGGCCAGCGCGCCCGCACCGGCTGGCAGCAGCCAGGACGTCACACCGTCCAGCCGTGCCGGGGCCTCCCCCGGCACTTGCCGCGCCAGCAGCCAGCAGGCCCCCGCCGCCAGGACCCCCAGCAGCCAGCGAAGCCACACCGGCCCCGCGGCAAACCCGGTGGCCGGGTCGGTGAAACAAATAAGGTCGGCCAGGCGCAGGGCGCCGAGCACGCCGCAGCCCGCCAGGGCCCAAACAGTCGTCTTTTTCATACGCGCTCCTCAAGCGGAAGATAGTTCTGCGTCCGGCCCAGGTATTTGTAGGCCGGGCGAATGATGCGGTTGGCGAATTTGACCTCCTCCACCCGGTGCGCGCACCAGCCGGGGATGCGGCTGATAGCGAACAGCGGCGTGTACAGGTCCTCGCTGATGCCCAAAATGTGATAGATCAGGCCGCTGTACAGATCCACGTTGGCGCACACGTCCTTCGCGCCCTTCTCTTTGCGGAAGACCTCCGGCGCCAGCCGCTCCACGCCGTGCAGCAGGCGGAATTCGCGGCCGTAGCCCTTCACCTCGGCCAGATGCGCGGCGTTGGCGCGCAGGATGACGGCGCGCGGATCGCTTTTCGTATACACCGCATGGCCCACGCCGTAGATGAGGCCGCTGCCGTCCCCGGCCTCCTTGTGCAGCACCCGGGCCAGGTAGGCGGCGATCTCCTCGTCGTCTGTCTCGTCCCTGATCTGCAGCATCATGTCGCTGAGCATGCGCATGACCTTGTGATTGGCGCCGCCGTGGCGCGGGCCCTTCAGGCTGCCGATGGCCGCGGCGATGGCGGAATAAGTATCCGTGCCTGTGGAGGACAGCACCCGGCAGGCGAAGGTAGAGTTATTGCCGCCGCCGTGGTCGGCGTGCAGCAGCAGACATAAATCTAATAGACGCGCCTCCTCGCGGGTGAAGGACTGGTCGGCCCGGTACGTGGACAAAATGTGCTCGGCGGTGCTCTGGCCCGCCACAGGCAGATGGAAATACATGCTTTGGCGGTCATAGACCCGCTTTTTGATCTGGTAGGCGTTCACCATGATGGTGGGCAGGCTGGCGATGAGCGTGATGCTCTGCGCCAGGATATTTTCCAGCGAGAGATCGTCCGGGTGGTCGTCGTAGGAATACAGCGCCAGCACGCCGCGCGCCATCTTGTTCATGATGTTGGGGGAGGGCGCTTTGATGATCATGTCCTCAACGAAATCCTGCGGCAGCTCCCGCAGCTCTTCCAGCACCTTGCGGAAGGAATCCAGCTGGCTTTTGGTGGGCAGCGCGCCGAACAGCAGCAGCCAGATGGCCTCCTCGTACATGAAGCGGTCTTCCACCTGGCCCGCTTTCACCAGATCCGCCACGTCGATGCCGCGGTAGATCAGCTTGCCGTCGGCGGGCACGCGCTTGCCCTCCACCAAATCGTACCCCACCACGTCGCACACGTTGGTGAGCCCGGCCAAAACACCGGTGCCGTCCGGATTGCGCAGACCACGCTTCACGCCCAAACGCTCACAGTCGTCCGGGTCGATGAAGTTATGTTTCAGGTATTCATCGCATAGAGATGCAATAGAGCCTGTCTGCTCGAATTCTTTGTTTACGGACATGTTGTCGCAGCTCCTTTCCTCTTGTGGATCCCCTCTTGCGCCCCGGCCGCATTGCCGGGTGCACATAAGGGTATTGTACTCGAAGCGCGGCAAAAAAACAAGGGAGGTTTCGGGGCGTGCCTGCATGGCGGCCGCCCCGGCGGACGGACGAAAAAAACAGGGCCCGGCGGCCAGACGCGCACCTGGCTGCCGGGCCGGAATCAGGAGGCCCCTATGAAAAAAACGATCCCCGTCATTCTGCTGTTCGCCGCCCTCATCTACCTGCTGCCCATGGCCGGACTGTTGGGTAAGCGCGGCGCCGCGCCGCAGGCTTCCTCCGCCGTGTCCGTGCCCATCCTCTCCGCCCCGGACAGCGCGGCGGCCCCGCCGCCCGTCACCCCCGCCGTTGACACCGCCGGCTGGGACGCGGAGCCGCTGCTGATCCTGGACGAAAACTCCGGCGAGGTGCTCACGGTGCCCGTGCGCGATTTCGTCATTGGGGCCGTGGCCGCCGAGATGCCCATGACCTACAGCGACGAGGCCCTGCGGGCCCAGGCCGTGGCCGCGCACAGCTACGCCCTGGCGGTCAAGGCCCAGGCCGACCCCGAGGACGCCACGCTGCAGGGCGCCTACTTCAAGGCCAACCCCGCCCGGCGGCTGGGCTTCGTCACCGAGGACGTGATGCGCCTTTTGTGGGGCGAGCATTACGAGGAATACCACGCCAAGCTGCTCAACGCCGTGGAGCCGGTGCTGAACGAGGTGCTGCTGTACGACGGCGCGCCCGCCCTGGCCTGCTATCACGCCATCTCCAACGGCCGCACGGAAAATGCCGAGGCCGTGTGGGGCCAGGCCATCCCCTATCTTGTCAGCGTGGATTCCTCCTACGACAACAACAGCCCCGATTTTGAACAGACCATCACCCTGTCGGCCCAGGAGATGCGGGAGTGCCTGACCTCCAACTTCGCGGGGCTGGACCTCTCCGGCGACCCCTCCGCCTGGTTCACCGGGCTGGAGCTCACCGACGCAGGCTACGTCAGCCAGGTGCACGTGGGCGGCTGCATCTGCAAGGGCAGCGATATGCGCACCGCCCTGTCGCTGCGCAGCTCCTGCTTCACTCTGCAGTGGAGCACCGACCACGTGTTCTCCATCACCACCAAGGGCTACGGCCACGGCGTGGGCCTGAGCCAGTACGGCGCCAACGCCATGGCGGGCGCGGGCAAGACCTACCGCGACATCCTGGCCTACTACTACCCCGGCACCACCCTGAGCGCGTAGCGGTGTTTCCGGTTTGAACGGGGTCAGGCCCGCGGGCGCCCCCTCATCCGCTTCGCTGCGCTCAGCACCTTCCCCCACCGGGGGAAGGCTTTTGTTTTTCCTTGCTTTCGCGGAAAAACAACGTAGCTGTACGCTTACGTAAAAGCATTCACAAGCAGTAGCAGGGCGGCTTGCCGCCCGCGTTTGCCTTCCCCCGGTGG
>CATXYA010000278.1 GCA_958403605.1 uncultured Oscillospiraceae bacterium | reverse complement strand
ATGAGCAGATAGATGGTGGAATGGTCCAGCACGCGGAACACGCGCTTTGTGCGCTCCTGCTGGAACGCGTGGTACAGCGTGCTCATGGTATATAAGATGATGAGCGACAGCCCGTAGATGAGGCAGACGGCCACCGCGCCCGCGTCCCCGCGCCGAGCGGCCAAGGCCACCAGCGCCACCGTGCCCGCCACGGCCAGCAGGCTGCCCACGCCGTGGCTGACGGCGTTGAACACCTCTTCCCCGCGGGTGTACAATTTTGTGGGGTCCAAATTTCCGTGCATCCCGATCACTCCCTTTTTCTCTGCTTTCATTATATCCCATTTGCGGCGCGAAATAAATAGTATTCAGAAACATTTTACATAGTTTTTAAAACTAGATTCAATTTTTTCGCTGCTTGTTCGTTTGTTTTTTGCCGCCGGGGACAGAAAAATCTTCCTTTTTGCCGCCTTTGTGCTATACTAAAAGGAAAAATAACCGAGCCTCCGGCATACACTGAAGGGGAACGGAGCGCGGACGAAGAGGGGTGTGGCAAAGATGCGTGCGATCACAGGGATAGGCGCTTCGGACGGCCTTGTTATGGGGACGGTGCGCCGTCTGCGGCACACCCAGGCCGCCTTGGGCCGGGCGGTGATGGACCCGCGGCAGGAGGAAGAGACCTACCGCGCCGCGGCCCAGCGCGCCAAACAGCAGCTGGAAAAGCTGGAGCAAAAGGCGGAGCCGGAGGACCGGGCCATCCTTTCCGCCCAGCGGACGATGCTGGACGACCCGGACCTGCAAAAGGAGATCTTGGCCTACATCCGCGCCGGGGCGGGCGCGGCGGCGGCGGTGGAACGCGCCGCGGGCATTTACGCGGGCCGCATCCGGGCGCTGGACGACGACTATCTGCGCGAGCGCGCCTGCGACGTGCTGGACGCCTGCTACCGGGTGGTGGGGGTGCTGGACGACCAGCCCCACACCACGGTGGACCTGTCCAGCCCCGCCATCATTGCGGCGGAGGAGCTGTACCCCACCGATATTTTGACGCTGGACCGCAGCATGATCCTGGGCATCGTCACCGGGGCGGGCAGCGCCAATGCCCATGCGTGCTTCATTGCGCGCACCATGGGCATTCCGGCGGTGGTGATGGCCGGGCTGGACTTTGTGGAACAGTGCGACGGCCAGACCGCCGCCATAGACGGCGCCAGCGGCGAGGTGTACCTGGAGCCGGACGAGGCCACCAAGGCGCGCTTCGCCCACCAGATCCGCCTGCTGCGCCGCACGACGCTGAGCGCCGAGCGCCTGCGAGAGACGCCCTGCCGCACCAAGGACGGCACGCGCATCCTGCTGCTGGCCAACTGCGCCACCCCGCGGGATATCCGCGCAGCCATGGCGGCGGGCGCCGACGGCATCGGCCTGCTGTCCAGCGAATATCTGCTGCTGGCCGGCGAGGAGACGGACGAGGAGAGCCAGGTGCGCTTTTACAGCGACTGCTTAAAAGAGGCGCAGGGCAAGCCCGTCACTATTTCTACTTACGATGTGGGCGGCGACAAGGTGGCGCCCAGCGTGCCGCGGGAGGAAGAGCGCAACCCCGCCCTGGGGCTGGTGGGCCTGCGGTACTGTCTGGCACACCCGGAGCTGTTTCAAACGCAGCTGCGCGCTTTGCTGCGGGCGGGCCTGGCGGGGCCGCTGCGCATCGCCATCCCCATGGTGTCCACGCGGCAGGAATTGGAGCTGGCCCTGGACGCAGTCTACCGGGCCAAGGCCGGCCTGCGGGCGCGCGGCATCCCCTTTGCGGAAAACGTGCCGGTGGGCGTCATCATCGAGACGCCCGCCTCGGCGCTGACCGCCGAGGATCTGGCGCAGCACGCGGGCTTTTTCGCGGTCAACACCGCCAACCTGGCCCAATATGCCCATGCGGCCGACCGCACCAGCGCCCAGGCCCAGCCCTATTTCCCGGACGAGAGCCCGGCGGTACACAAGCTGCTGCAGATGGCGGTGAATGCCGCTCGGGCGGCTCAGCGCGATGTGTGCGCGGTGTGCATCAACGCGGCGGCCCAGCACCAGGCGGAAAATTACGTGCGCCTGGGTGTGCGCGCCCTCTCGGCTCCCGCGGGCAGCCTGCTGACGCTGAAAGAATCGCTTGCCTGCGTGAAATTATAGTCTTTTCCATTTCTGAGCCTTTTGCAGCAGAATGCTTTTGTGCATTTTGCTGCATTTTTGTTTTCCATTTTATGGTATTTGTGGTTTTCCACTTCTTGAGATAACTGTATCAATATGGTAAACTAAAAGTAGTATCGGTTTTTTTAAGGAGGGAGATGCGCATGAAGGGACGGTCCAAACAGCGCAAGCGTGCCCATGCCCTTCCCAATAGTCTTTTGGCGCTGCTGTTGCTGATGGCGCTGGCCGGGGCCTTTGCGGGCTACCCTCTGTTCCTGGAGAAAAATGTCTCGGGCGAGCTGCTGCAGCAGGCGTACCGCACCAACGGGCGCAACCGGCAGGTGTTTCAAAATTTCGTCGAAAACCTCTATGAAAAGCTGGCGGTGACGGCGCGCCTGTGCGACGCGCCGGACGGCTCGGGCGAAGAGGACTGGTGGATCATCGTCTCCAGCCAGCAGCAGGAGGGCGTGCGTCTGGGCGTGGCCGATCTGGACGGGAACCTGTACTACGGCCGCCACCAAAGCCGCAATATTTCCCACCGCCCGTATTACGCCCAAGTGCTGTCGGGCAAGCAGAACGTCTCCGACGTGTTCTACGACGAGGAGCTGGGGCAGGACGTGGTGGTGTTCACGGTGCCCATCCGGCGCAGCGGCAATCTGGTGGGGGCGCTGTGCAACGAGTGCACCGTCGAGTTTTTGGGTGACCAGCTGAACAGCAACTGCGATTCCAGCACCGGGCTTTCCCTGGTGTTCGCGGGGGACGGCACCATTGTGGCCGGGCATCCCAGCGAGCACAAGGACGTTTTCGGCCTGCTGTGGAACGAGGTGCTGGAGAGCAGCCAGGCCACCAACGCCTTCCGCGTCCAGCTGGAGGCACAAGACGAGGGCTACTTTGAGTATAAACCAAACTATTTCAACCGCGCCAAGGCGCATTTTCTGTACTACCAGCCTCTGGGCATCCACGATTGGACCATCGTCACCTCCCTGGCCGACGGCGCCTATGAATCCACCCTGCAAAAGATCAGCCAGGCCAGCAATTTGCTCAGCCTGGCCACTGTGGTGCTGGTGAGCGGCATCGTGCTGCTGATGATCCGCATGCAGCGCCAGCGCCAGCGGGAGCTGGCCGTGGAGGAGCGCGACGCCCTGACGGGCGCGTACACGCGGGAGGCCGCCTTGGGCCATGTGCGGGAATACCTCGCCGCCCACCCGCAGAGCAAGGGCGCCTGCCTGTTTTTAGACATCGACAATTTCAAGCGCATCAACGACACCCTGGGCCACGATAAGGGCGATGACGCCCTGGTGACCACCGGCTGCATCCTGCGGGAGCAAACGCGGGCCGACGACATCGTCAGCCGCTTCGGCGGCGACGAGTTCTGCGTTTGGGTGTGGGATATCCCCTGCCGGGAATCCGCCGAGCGGCTGGCCAACCGCCTGGTGGACCGGTTCCGCTCCACACCCGACATCCGCGTCAGCATGGGCGTCACCCTCTTCCCGGAGCCGGATGACACGCTGGACGCCATCATGAAGCGGGCCGACCAGGCCCTGTACCGCGCCAAGCGCGGGGGCCGCAACCGGTATTACTATCTGGAAAAAGTGGAAGCAAAATAACAAAAGCGCCCGGTGTGAGGTGGACTATCTCCTAAAAAACGGACAGTGAAAAAAAGAGCCTCCTGTTGTAGAATT
>CATXYA010000277.1 GCA_958403605.1 uncultured Oscillospiraceae bacterium | reverse complement strand
CGCGGGCGATGGCCACCATGCCGTCGGCGGCACTCCCGTCCCGCCGGGCGCTCAGCTTGCGCTGAGCGCCATAAAGGATGCCAGTCAGGAATTGTTCCTTGCGGTCCAGCGAATCGCAGCGGTAGAGGTCCTGGTATTGGGCGCCCAGGCTGCGGGCCACCTCCTCCAGGTCCACCCCGTATTTCTGCAGCCGCAGCGAGAGGTTCAGCAGCAGCACCATGCCCAGGCGGTCCACCTCCGCGGCGTCCTGCTGGTCCGCGCCCGCCGCGCTGGCGAACACGCGGTGCAGCTCTTCCTCCATGGCGCGGTAATCCCCGGCCAGCAGCGCGCGCTCCACCGCGTCCTCGTCGAACGGGCTGAGATGGCGGGGGCGCTGGGCGGAAAAGGGGGAGAAGCGCAGGATGCTTTCGGGGCCGGAAAACACGCGCTGCGCCACGCAGGCGTGCGCCTGTTCAAAGGCCACTGGCAGGCCCTCGAGCCCGGTGCAAAGATCGCTGATGCCCGCGGACACCGTGGCGCGGAATGCCCCGCGCACCACGGCCTGCACCGCGGCGGCAAAGGCCTCCTGCTGCGCTGCGTCGGGCGCGCCGCCCCCGGGCAGCCCCGCCAGGGCGAACAGAGTGCCGTCGGAGGCAAGGAACGGCGAAAAGCACAGCCCGCCCAGCGTCTCTCCCGCCTCCTCACAGCAGCGGGCAATGTCGGACCGCAGGCGGAACATCTGCGCCTCGTCGTCGCCGCTGCGTCCGTCCACCTCGAAGATGGCCAGCACGCAGCAATCCGGCCGCACCCCGCGCCGGCGCAGCACAGGCAGAAAGCGCTCCGTGTCCGCGGGCAGGGCCACGCCCTGCACCAGCATCGCGCCCCAGCGGTGGTAATGCTGCAGCACGCTCTCCCGGTTCTCCTGGGCCCGGCGGCGCTCGGCATCCATCTTTCCGCGCAGGCGGCGGAACACCTGTTCAAACTCATCCACGTCCGTGGGCTTGAGCAGATACTCCGTCACCTGGTTTTTGATGGACATGTTCAAATATTCAAAGTCGTTGTACCCGGAGAGGATGACGATCTTGATCTCCGGATGGTTGGCGTTCAGCCACTGCATCAACTCCACCCCGTCCATCACGGGCATCCGGATGTCGGACAGCACCACGTCCGGCCTTGCCTGTGCCAGCTGCGCAATGGCCTCCCTGCCGTTGGCGCATTGGGCGCACACGGCAAAGCCCCATTCCTCCCAGGGGATGGAAGAGGCGATGCCGCGGCGGATGGACGCCTCATCGTCCACGATCATCAGCTGATACATTTGCGCATCCTCCCCTCGCTGCTTTTCTTTCATTGTAACGCAAAAAACGACGCTTTTCAATTACGGGAACCGGTAGTGACCCATGCGGCTTTTGTAAGAGCGCTGCGAAATCTGCAAAAAAGTGTGGAAAATCCCTGTGGGTCCTGTATAATAAATAGAATAGGAAAGAGAAAGGGAGTCTTTTTTTGAAGGCATGGAGGAAATGGCGCGGCATCGTGGCCGCAGGGCTGGCGGCGGCGCTGCTGGCGGGGTGCGGCGCACCGGGTGCAGACAGCGCCGGGCTGGACCCGAAAGACCCGGTGAACATCACCATTTGGCACTACTATAATGGGGCGCAGCAGACGGCGTTCGACGAGCTGGTGGACCGCTTCAACGCTACGGAGCGCGCCGACCGCGGCATTAATGTGGCGGCCCACAGCCAGGGCAACGTCAGTGATCTGGAGACAAAGGTGCTGGATGCGTTCAATAAGGCCGTGGGCAGCGAGGAGCCGCCCGACATTTTCTCCACCTATGCGGACACCGCGTACGCCATTGAAAAAATGGGGCGCCTGGTGGACCTGGACCAGTACATGACCGCCGAGGAGCAGGGCGAGTACGTGACGTCCTTTCTGGACGAGGGGCGCCTTGGTGCCGAGGGCGAGCTGTGCATTTTCCCCACGGCCAAATCCACGGAAGTGCTGCTGGTGAACAAGACGGAATGGGACGCCCTCTGCGCCGATACCGGCGTCACCGCGGACGGCCTTTCCACCAAGGAAAAGCTGGTGGACACCGCGCGCCGTTATTATGAGTGGACGGACGCCAAAACGCCGGACGTGCCCGGCGACGGCAAGGCCTTTTATGGCCGCGACGCCATGGCGAACCTGTTCATCATCGGCTCCATGCAGCTGGGGCAGGAATTGTTCCAGGTGGAAAACGGCCAGATGACGCTGAACCTGGACAAAGACGTCCTGCGCCGCATCTGGGATTTTTACTATGTGCCGTTCGTCAACGGCTGGTTCGGCGCCTATGGCCGCTTCCGCTCGGACGATCTGAAGATCGGGGAGCTGGCGGCCTTCACCGGCTCGTCCACCAGCGCGCTGTATTTCCCCGAGGAAGTGGAGACGGAAGCCGGTTCCACACCCATCGATTGCCTGGTGGTGGAGGAACCCGGGTTTGAGGGCGGCCAGCGCTATGCTGTGCAGCAGGGCGCGGGCATGGTGGTAGCCAAGAGCACGCCGGAGCGGGAATATGCGGCGGTGGAATTTCTGAAATGGTTCACCCAGGAGGAGAACAACATCGCCTTCAGCTGTACCTCTGCTTATCTGCCGGTGAAAAAAGAAGCGTTCAGCGAGGAAAAGCTGGACGAGGTGATGGCGCAGACGGGCACGGAAGTGCCCCCGGTGCTGCGCGAGACCCTGGGCGTGTGCTTTCAGATGATGGAGGACACGTCGCTGTACACCAACAAGGCGTTCGACAATGGCACGGCGGCCCGCAAGGTGCTGGAGTACCACCTCGGCGACAAGGCGGCGGCTGACCGGGAAGTGGTGGCGGCCCGTCTGGCCGAGGGCCAGCCCCAGGAGGAAGCCGTGGCGGAATTCGTCTCCGACGAGGCGTTTGACGCCTGGTATGGAGAATTTGAAGCCGCCCTGCAGGCGGCGGTGCAGCAGAGCTGAGCAAGAAAGAACGAGGGGCGCGCAGGATGCGGGGAAAAGACCGGCAAAAAAAGAATATTTTTTATTTGTTCGTCGTGCCCTTGGTACTTATCATGCTGGCACAGGCGCTGCTGAATTACGGCGCCGTGGTGTGCGGCGGCACCTTCGCCCGGCTGGACGAATCCTCGGTGACGCGGCTGAGCCAGTTCACGGAGAACCGCTGCATCCATTTGGAAAACACCATGGACCAGCAGTGGACCCATTTGAGCGAGGAGGCGGCGCGCGCGGCCCAGGTGTTGGAGGACGTGCTGGCCGAGCGCGGGCTGGACCTGGCGGCCTTCCAAATGGACGATGGCGCCCAGAAGGAGTACCTGTCGCGGCTGGCTGGGGTGTGGACGGACGTGCTGCGGAAAAATTCCGTCACCGGGTCGTTCCTGGTGCTGGCAAAGCCCGGCATCGAGACAGCGGGCGGTGAATTGAACGGCATGTTTTTCCGCGACGAGGACCCGCTGACGAACCCGGCGGACTTGTCCGACGTGCTGATGGAGCGGGGCCAGCCCGCCATTGCAAAATCGCTTTCCGTCCCGCTGGACGTGCAGTGGACCGCGTGCTTCCAGCTGGATGCGCCGGGGGAAAACAAGGCCGACGAATTTTTTTACCAACCCTACCAGCAGGCCTTGGCCGCCCCGGAGCTGGGGCAGGAAAACCTGAATTACTGGGACGGCGTTTACAGCCTCAACGGCTCGGAGGGTGATGAATCCCACCGCATGGTGCTGTACTCCATTCCACTGTTCAGCAACAGCGGCGAGGTGTTCGGCGTGATGGGCGTCGGGATCTCGGAAAAACACATGTTCAGCCAGCTGCCTTATCAGGAGATCGACACCGACCAAAAGGGCGGTTACGTGC
>CATXYA010000276.1 GCA_958403605.1 uncultured Oscillospiraceae bacterium | reverse complement strand
AGGAACGATCTCGGCGCTCTCGACGCCGGAGGCCTGCACCTGCGCTTCCAGCAGGTTGATCATGGTGTTGGTGACCTCCACGGTGATGGTGTTGGCGCCCGCATGGACGTACGGGGTGATGTCCGTCTCATAGGGCTCCCACAGCATGGTGCCGGCCTCCTGCCCGTTGACGAGCACCCGCGCCACGTCCTTGCCGCAGCGCACCTTCAGCTTCAGCACCTGGCCCTCGCAGTAGGCCGCGGGCAGCTCCACCGTCTGCGTCAGACAGCCGGTGCCGGAGAAGTAGGGATAGCCCTCCGCCGTCCAAACACCGCTCTCCAGCTGCGTTTTCGGGGGCGCGATGGCGCCGTCCTCCAGCGCGAAGGTGCCCGTCAGCTTGATGTAGTCCAGCAGCCCGTGCAGCGGCCCGCACACCGTCATGGCGATGGCGATCTCGTTGCGGCCGGGGGTGAGGTAGTCCTTCACAAAGATCTGCTTGATCTCCGCGTCCAGGAAGCTGCGCTCGCCCTTCTCCGTGACCTCGCGGCCATTGATGTAAAGGGTGTAGCGCTCACACTTGTAGCCGTCGATCAGCAGCTTGATATCGTCGGGGAGGTAGGCCGCCTCGAATTCCGCTTTGTAGACGATATCCACCGGATAGGTCTTTTCGTCGCGCTCGTAGGGCAGCTGCAGCTCCCAGCCGCCCATGGTGTAATTCAGCCAGGCCTCGCCGTCCGTGCCGCAGCCGGGGCGGTAGAAATCCGCGGGCACCTGGTCGGCCAGGGCAAATTTCCAGTGCTGGATGAGCAACGCGTTGTCGCCCTGATGGGTGAACGCCCACTGTTTTTTCAGCGGCAGGGGCGCCAAGGGCTCCCGCGCCGGGGCGGACACCGGGCGTTTGCCCGCGCCGTCCACCAGTACCGCCTGGGGCGCCGTGCAGCGCCCGTAGCCCAGCACCTTGCCGTCCGCCACCGCCGTGACCGTGAAATCGGCCTGCTCGGCATGGGCGCGCTCGCCCTCCTCCAAAGAGAACATGGCGGACGCAAAGGGCGTGAAGGTGTGGCGGAACGTCACCACATCGCCTGTGCGGCAGTAAGTATGGATTGCGCTGATGCCGCCGGAGAGCAGGTCGTACAGCAGCGGCGCGCCCGCATGCCGCAGCGAGACGGTGGCCTCGATGGTCTCGCCCGTGGGATTGACGACAAAATAGAACGGCACGCCGTCCTTGACACGGTGCAGGTAGAACAGCTCTTCGCTGTCGATGGCCACGTCCCAATCGATGAGGGAGCCGATGGCCTCTCCCAGCACGTCCATGCCGTCGGTCTCTGCCAGGCCCGGACCCGCGATCAGCACTGTGGCACCCTTGCCGCAGGTGTGGCGCACCAGGCGGCACGCCGCGCCGCCGTCCGCCAGGCAGGCGGCGTTGTTTTGCACGGGATCCATGCCGAAGAGCTCCTCCACGGCGCCGGCGCCCACCGTGCCGTCCGGCTCCAGCAGGGCCTCCGGCAGCAGCGCGTCGCCGATCAGCTTGCCGCCGCCGTGCACAAAGTCCCGCAGCAGGCGCAGGGTATTTTCCTTGAGGTGGGTCATGGGCGGCAGGATCAGCAGCGAGTACTCCTCGCCCTTGATGCACAGCTTGCCGTCCCGCAGCTCCATTTTGCGCATCATATCCTCGTCGATGTAATCGAAGTCATAATGCAGGCGCAGCAGGCGGTCGGTCATGTAGACGAAATCGCTCTCGCACAGGGCGGAGCCCTTGTCGGCCTTCTGCGGCACAAAATTGGCCCAGATGTTATTGATGGGATACAGCACGCCCACCTTGGCCACGTGATGGCCGCCGGTCATCAGATAGCCCAAACGTTCCAGGTAGGTGTTGAAGCTGCCGTAATCCTTCCACCAGGAGTGATGATAGAACTGAGAGGGGGGCCAATCCCGCTTGCGCTCGCCCTCGATGGAATAGTGGAACCCATGGGGATTGAAGATGTTGACGCCCAGCACGTACTCCCAGTCGGCGATCCATTTCATGCGCTCCATGGTGCAGTCCCAATAGGAGCCGCCCATGGATTCGCACAGCAGGCGCACGCTGCCGTTTTGGTGCGCGGCGGAGGAGGCGATCTTCAACGCCACGTGCTCGTTGGGCATCTCGCGGGTGCCCACGCGGGGGTACAAGTGGTCCACGCCCGTCATGTCCAGGTTTTTCAGCATGTGGAATAGGTTGCCGCCGCTTTTGGCGTGGCAGCGCACCATCTCCTCATGCAGCAGGTGGCCCGTGAAAAACACGTCGTTTTCCTGGCACCATTGGTGGATCTGCTGGTAATACGATTTCTCGTACTGCTTGGACAGGCAGGACCAGAAGTCGTGCCGCACCTTGTGGTAATCCTCGCCGATGTCGAAGAAGAGCTGCGGCAGGCGGGGCTTGAGGTCATAGCCGTTGGTGTCGCGGAAGATCTTGAACATCTGGCTGGTCCAGGGGATGATGTAATTGTCCGCGCCCGCCTCAAAATAGTGCATGGCGGGCTCGTCGGTGTAAAAGCCGCGCAGGGCCTTTTGGAAGTCCCCCTCCACGTTGTCCTTGTATTTCTGGTGCGTCTTGTTGATAAAGGCCTTGGGGGCCGCGGGGTTGAGCACGTCGGCATACCAGGACGTCTGGCGCTCGATGAAATAGCACAGCTTCCACGGGCCCTTGGGCGCCTCCCAGGAGATGACCTTATCGAAGGCCAGGTTGGGCAGCAGGTTCACCGTCTCGTTGACGCCATTTTTCACGTTTTCGTCCAGGATGGCGCAGGCGTACACGGGCTCGGACTGCTCCAGGTCGTTGTAGCGCGAATCCGTTCCCTCCATGAACACGAAGAACTGGCCGGGGATGTCGTTGATGACGAGCTGCAGATAGCGGCCCGTCAGCTCCGGGTCCTCCTTCATGATCTCCTGGTTGCAGGTGCCGCTGGGCCAGTTGTACTCATCGTACACCCACGTCTGCAGGCCCAGCTCCTTCGCCTTTTTGGCGGCGAAATTATAGCGGTCCAGCCACTCCTGGCCCAGGTAGGGCATATAGTCCTTGATGCCGAAGCGGGAGTGGAAGATGATGCCCGGCAGGCCCGCCTCGGCAAACTGTTTCATCTGCCATTCCATCTCGTCATAATCCATCTCACCGTTGACGAACCAGAACGGCAGGATGCCGAATTCCCGGGAGGGATGGCGGAACTTTTCCTGCGAAAACGCCTCGCCATACACCAGCTTGTTGTTTTGATCCAGCATGAGGTCAACTCCTTTTCATTTGCCTTGCAGCATGCAGTATTCGTTGGGCTTCAATACGGCGCGCCCGTCCTTAAGCTCCGCGCTGCCGTACAGCAGCTGCGCCGGGCCGTCCAGCGGGAAGGCCTCCGGCTCTTCGCCCAGGTTGATGAGCACCAGCCGCTCGCCGCCGGGCCCCACGCGCCGGAAAGCCAGCAGGGCGCTGCCCGTGTATTCATAGCGGGTGTCGTACTCGTGGGAGGTGTACTGTTTTTTGGCCGCGAACAGCCCCGTAAAGAAATCGATGAGCACGGGTTCGGTTTCGTTGAGGTAGATCGCCGGGTCCTCGTCGCCCTGGTAGATCATGGGGCAGCCGTCGATGAGGCTGATGAGCACCCACATGGCCTTGGCGCGCTCCGGCCCGTAAATGGCGGTGGCGCGCTTTGCGTCCCACACCCAGGAGACGGTATCGTGGTTGCCCAAAAAGCGCAGCTTGTTCATGCCCTGCGGCATGGAGCGGTTTTGATTGTCCAGCCAGCGCGTCAGCTCGAACACGTACTGCGCCCGCGGCAGCCCGGCCCGGTTCAGATCGAACAGCGTGCGGTACAGCGCCATGTCGTAGTAAGCGTCGGTGCACCCG
>CATXYA010000275.1 GCA_958403605.1 uncultured Oscillospiraceae bacterium | reverse complement strand
GCGCGGGATGATCTTTTTGCTGCGCCGGGGAGAGCGTGGGCTTCAGCTCCTCCCAATACGCCTTGGCCGTGGCCAGCGAGTGGTTGCCGTCGCCCACCGCCAGGCACAGCGGGGCCGCGCCCGGCGCCTCGGGATAGCGCGCCGCAAAGGCCGCCGGGTTCGCCAGGGCCAGCACGGCGCGCTCCAACCGGGCGGTGTCCGCCGGGTCTGTCACCGCCCAGCCCCGCACACGCCCACCGCCCAGGGGCAGGGCCGTGTCGTACAGCGGCGGCAGGCAAGGCGTTTTGCTTGTCAGCGGCCCCAGCACGGTGTCCGCCGGGTCATCCAGCCGCATCAGGATATGCGGCGTTTCCAGCACCGCGCCCCGGCGCACGGCCAGCCGCGGGGGGATGCGCGCGGTGACGGTGTGCTCGCTGGGGCGGATGAGCGAGGCCGCCCCGGCCTCATAGCAGTACTGTTCCAGGTCCACGGCCCCCACCGCGCCGGGCCGCACGCCGCTGGCCGTCTCGCGCTCCACGTACACGAAGCCGTGCAGCCGCCGCGTCAGCACCGTGCGGGCATATTCCGCCATGGCCGCGTGGATCGCGCCGATTCGTTCTGTATTATCATCCGCAAGATATACTTCTGGTAAAACCATGCGCAAAGTGCTGGGGGCCGCGCCCACCCAGGCCTCCGCCGCCTGCCAGTAGGCGCGGTCACTGGTGAACTGGTCACAGGCCAGGCACGCCCAGCGGCCCAGGTCCACCTCCGGGCCGGGCAGCAGCAGGTCTGCCGCGCAAAATACCGGTTCCATCGTCCTCCCTCATTTCTGCTTTTCATGATACCACAATTGTGATAAGATGACAAAAAAGGAGGCGATCTTTATGCTGCCTGCCAGAGAAGAGGCACAGGCGCTGCTGGCCGCCGCGGGCCGGACGAATCCCGGCCCCTGGACGGATCATTCCCGCCTGGTGGCGCGGTGCGCCCAAACGCTGGCCGGGGCCTGCGGGCTGGACCGGGAAAAGGCGTATATTTTGGGCCTGCTGCACGATATTGGGCGGGACGAGGGCGTGTATGATCTCTATCACGTCTGGCGCGGCTGGTCCCGCATGACGGCGCTGGGCTATGCGGAGGCGGCGCGCGTGTGCCTCACCCATTCCTTCCAGCTGCAGGACCTGGATTCCTACATGGGCAAGCGGGACGTGACGCAGCAGCAGCTGGCCCAGCTGAAAGCGGCCCTGGCCGCGGTGGAATACGACGATTACGACAAGCTGATCCAGCTGTGCGATACGCTGGCGGGCACGCGCTATTTGGTGCTGGAGCAGCGCATGGTGGATGTGGCGCTGCGCTACGGCCTGGCGCCCAAAACACTGGACAAATGGCGCGCCACCCTGGCCCTGAAGGCGGAATTCGACGCCCGCTGCGGGCGGAACATCTATGAATTGCTGGGCGTGAAGCCCTAGAAGTGAAAAGAGGAAACATGGCAGTTTTAGAGGCGGTCCATCTGCGGCGCACGTTTGGCACGGCGAAGCAGCCGTTTGTGGCGGTGGACGATATTTCATTTACGATCGAACGCGGCCAGGTGCTGGCGCTGCTGGGGCCGAACGGCGCGGGCAAGACCACCACCGTGCAGATGATCGGCGGCTATTTGTCGCCCACGGCGGGGAAGGTGCTGCTGGATGGAACGGACATGACACTGCTGGGCAAGGTCGGGCGCAAAAAGATCGGCGTGGTGCTGGGCGGCGAGCTGGGCTTTTATGGCCGGGCGACGGCGCGGGACAATCTGCAGTTTTTTGCCAACCTGGCCGACGTGCCGTACCGCCAGCAGAAAGCCGAGGTCGCCCGTGTCCTGGCGGCGGTGGAATTGACGAACGTGGCGGACAAAAAGGTGGGGGAATTCTCCCGCGGCATGCGCCAGCGGCTGCACATCGCCCGCGCGCTGCTGGGCAGCCCGGAACTGCTGCTGCTGGATGAACCCACCACGGGCCTGGACGTGGAGATCGCCCACGAGCTGCGCGGGCTGGTGCGGCAGTTGGCGGACGGCGGCGCGGCGGTGCTGCTGACAAGCCACACCATGAGCGAGATCGAGGCGCTGGCCGACAAGGTGCTGCTGATCGGAGCGGGCAAGGTGTTCCATGCGGGGACCATCGAAAGCGTTTTGGCGCTCTCCCAGGTCACCCACATCGACCGGCCCGCCACCTTGGAGGAATCTTATCTGGCGCTGGCGCCGCAGCTGCGGAGGGAATGAGATGCGGAAGTTTCTTGCCCTGTGCGGTTTTCATCTGCGGGTGTTTGCCCGCAACGGTTATTTCGTCTGGCTGACAGTGGGCAGCACCCTGTCCCTGCTCTTGCTGCAGTATGTGGCGGCGTATGCCGCGGGCGCCGCCCTGGAGGCGGCGGTCTGGCTGCGGGCCGGGGTGTTTGGCCTGTGGAGCTGCGCCACCACGGCGGCCGGGGCGGTGGGCTTTCAGCGGTACCAGGGCACGCTGCCCTATCTGCTCAACAGCGCCACCAGCGACCTTGTCTCCTTGGCGGCGCTGCTGCTGCCGGCGGCCAGCTTTGGCCTGCTGTCTTTCCCGCTGGCGTTTTTGGGGGCGCTGCTGTTGGGCGCCGGGGTGGCACTGCCCACGGCGGGCATGCTGGCCGCCATCGCCATGCTGTGGCTGGGCGCGGTGGTGCTGGATTTCGGCATCGCGGCCTTTTTTGTGCTGACGCCCAACGCGCTGGTGTATGAAGAACTCATCACGCTGCCCATCATGCTGGCGGCGGGGCTTTTTTCCCTGCCGCCCGCGCTGCAGGGGGTCGGCGCCGCGCTGCGCTGGGTGCTGCCCATTGCGGCGCCGGTGCATCTGCTGCTGGACGGGGCCGCCTTTGGCGGTTTGGAGGCGGCGCAGTTTGCCGTCAGCACGCTGCTGTGGCTGGCACTGTCCCGCGTTTTGGCGCGCAGGCTGCTGGACGCGGCCCGCGCGGGCGGAAGATTGGGGGTGCTGTGATGCGCGCGACCCTTACTTCCATCCACCTGTTGACGAACGGACGCACCCGGCTGGTCCATTTTTTGCTGCTGCCGCTGCTCAATTTGGCGCTGCTGGTGGCGGTCAACAACCAATTTTTAGGCAACTTTTCCTGGAATGTGGCCGCTGCCTCCGTGCTCATGTCCGGGGCCATGATGACGGTGACCGCGCTGTGCATCTCGTTTACCACGGACCGCAGCTTGGGCATCGACCGCGAGGTGGTGGCCCGCGCGCCGTTTTCCTGGTACTATTGGGGCTGCAAATTTTTGGTGGCGGCCCTGCTGGGGGCGGTGGTGATCGCCGTCAATCTGGCGCTGCTGGTGCTGGCGGGAAAAACACAGGTGCCCTGGCGGCTGGCGCTGTCGTTGGCGCCGCAGATGATCTTTTCCGGCCTGGCCGTGGGCTTTGTGGCCTGCGTGGGCGCGTGGAGCATGCAGGACCCCTATTTTTGGAACAATCTGCTGACTGTTTTCAGCAATGTGGTGTCAGGCGCGCTGGTGCTGCTCAGTGCTTACCCGCCGTGGCTGCGCCTGATCGGCAAGGTGTTTCCCTTTGCGTCCACGCTCAGCCGCCTGCACGGGGCCGCCGCCAGCCCGCGGTATGATCTGCTGCTGGCGCTGGCCTGGCTGCTGTTGGGCTGCCTGCTGTATGGAGGCCAGGTGCGGCGGCTGCGCGCAAAGGCGCAGTCGTCGGCGCTGTGAGGGGGTTGTCCGCGCCTGCATGGGAGACGCTGCTGCGCGCCCCCTCATCCGTCCGGTGAGCGGTGGAAATGGGCAGGCTTGCGGGCGCCCCCTCATCCGGCGCTTCGCGCCACCTTCCCCCACCGGGGGAAGGCAACGCGGGCGGCAAGCCGCCCTGCTTCTAC
>CATXYA010000274.1 GCA_958403605.1 uncultured Oscillospiraceae bacterium | reverse complement strand
CAGCCCCGCCGCCCGCAGCACCCGGTTGATGAGGCCGTTGTTGGTATCGTACAGCAGACGCCAGATGTAGCCCACCACCGCCGGGGCCAACAGACCCGGGAAGTAGCACACCGCTTTGAAAAAGCCGCTGAGCCTGCCGCTGGCTTTGACCAAGCATGCCAGTGCCAGCGCCAAAATGTTCAGGATCGGCAGATAGGTGAGCGCAAAAAACAGCGTGTTGCGGATGATGCCGCCCAACTCCTTGGAGGCGAACACCTTGCGGTAATTTTCCAGCCCCACAAAGGCGGCGTCGCTTTTGACGCCGTTCCAGTTGGTGAAGCTGTAGCCGATATTCATCAGCACCGGATAGACCATGAACAGTACGATCACGGCAATGGCCGGCAGCGCGAACAGGAAATAGACCCCCTGCTGTTTTTTTCGGTAACGTGCCTTCATTGACGGCGTCCTCCTTTCAAGTGGTATGGTCCGGCGGGAAGAGCCCCTCTCTTCCCGCCGGAAACTGTGAAATGACCGTCAGGAGGTGAATGCGCTGTCGTACAGCTCTTGGCACTTCTCCGCCGCCTGCGCGGACGTAAGGTTGCCGTTGATCACATCCTGGAACACCTTGGCCAGATCCGTTTGGAAGATGCTGGGCAGGTATTCATAGTACAAGGGCGCCGTGACCGCGGCGTTGTCAAAATGGGGCACGAAGCTTTCCACGATCGCGTTCACCTTGGCTGTCGATTTGTCCTGCACCGCCGGCACGCTCTGCCGCGCATTCTGCAGGATGGGATAGCCTTTGCCGGTGAAGAAATCCATCAGCAGCAGCGCTTCTTCCAAATGGTCGGAGTTGGCGTTGACCGCCCAGCCGGTCTCGGTGGCCACCACCGTGCACTGGTCCGCGCCCTCGTTCCAGGGAGGCACGCAGGTGCCGACCTCGAAACCGGTATCCGTCAGCATGCCGTTGAACCAGATGCCTGCGAAATGCATGGCGGCCTGGCCCTGGATGAACAGCTCGATGGAGGAATTGTAATCCGCACTGACGACGCCGTCCTGCAGATACCCCAGGTCGTTCAGGGTCTTCACCTTGGTGAAAATGTCCTCCACCTCCGGGATCTTAAAATCAAAGGTGCCGCCGGCCATGGCGTCCTGCCAGTCCTTGCCGGCCATGTTGTTGCCGAAGCCGTAGCTGAATGCCGTGTTGCCGATGGACACGTCCATCGCCAGCGAGAGCGGCGTAATGCCCGCGCCCTTCAGGGCCGCACAGACATCCAAAAACTCCTGCCAGTTGGCGGGCGGCTCCAGGCCGTTGGCCTCAAAAATATCCGCGTTATAATACAGCACGGTGGTGGACAGCCCGTAGGTAATGGCATAGACCGAGCCGCCGGGCGCCGTGTAGGATTCCAGCGCGCTGGGCAGCATCCGGCCGGCCGCCACGGAATCCGACAGGTCGTACAGGATGCCCTCGTCGGCCAGCTCCTTGGCAAAGCTGCCCGCCGACATGCCGAACACATCGGGCACGGTGTTGGAAGCCATGCGGGATTGCAGGAACGAGTTTTCTTCCCCGCCGCCGATTTGGATAAAGTCGATGGTGATATTGGGATAGGTCTTTTCAAATTCCGCGAAAAACGCGTCGAACGCCTCTTGATTGTCGACGTTGCAGGCCACCGACAGGGCGACGGGTTCTCCAGCGGCTGCGCCGCCGGTGCTGGCGGACGTTTGCCCGCTTTCCGGTGCCGCGCCGGACGACGGCGCCCCGCCGCAGCCGGCCAGCAGGCCCGCCGCCATGGCCAGAGTGGCCAGCCCGGCCAGCATTTTCTGCACATACGCTTTTTTCATCACAAGTACCTCCTTCATTTCATGGCATCAGATTGCGTGGATTGTCGAAAAAGATCTGCTTTTGCAGCGCTTCGTCGGGGCAGGCCCGGCGGATCACCTGCAGCCGCTCTTCCACCATATCAGGTTTGCCGTTGGCGGCAAAATCGCTGCCGTAAAGCAGCCGGTCTTTGCGCGTTTGGCAGATGATCTGCCGGGCGTCGCCCACGCAGGGCCCGCAGATGCACAGCCAGAGATTGTCATGCGTGTTGCACGCCTCGATCGCCGAGCGGTAGGCGTCAAACAGCCCGGCGTGCCCAATGATGATCTTGGCCTCCGGGTAGTAATCCGCCACCGAGGCCACCTGCAGCGTCTCCGACCACGGCGGCGTGCCGTCGTGATACAGCACCGGGACACCGTATTCGATGGCCAGCTCCACCACGCGGTGGGACACCGGATTATTTACCGGGAACCCGGTGCACCAGGGGTGCAGTTTGATCCCTTTGAAGCCCCGGTCCTCGATGCTGCGGCGGATATCGTCCTCCAGCAGCTCCGGGAAATTGGGGTTGGCACAGTAGAAGTTCACAAAACGGCCGGGGTACGGCTTGGTGGCCTCGTATTGGCGCAGGTTGGCCTCGCGGAAATCCCGCATCAGGCCGGTGGCCGAGCTCACCCAAACCTCCTGTACGCCGAACTGGTCCATGATCTCCACCATGCGGCCCGTGCTGACCGCCGTGTTGTACAGCAGGCCCATCCCATCCAGGGTGTGGCCATGGGTATCGATGATCATGCTTGTCCGCCCCCCTTCAGGATGCGCAGCAAATTGCCGCCCAGCACGCCGTCCAGCACCGCCGGGTCACTGCTGGCCTTGCAGGTCTTGCCCAGCTCAAAGCCCAGTGGGCTGCGGGGCGCGTCGCTGCCGAAGATCACCTTGTCCGGATAATCAGCCACCACCTTGTAAATGGTCTCACAGTAATTGAGGCTGGTCTCCAAATACAGGTTTTCCGTGCGGTACATGGCGGCGTCGATGTCATAGACGAAATCATTGGCGCCGCAGTGGCCCATGATAAAATTCACCTCCGGGAAACGGCGCGCCAAATAGGCCAGCTGCAGCGGCAGCGCAAACGCCGGGGTCCCCGTGTGGAAGTAGGCCGGCCTGCCGTACCGGCGGCAGACCTCGATGAGCGGGTCGACAATGGGGTCGTTGATGGAAAACCCCTGTAAGGATGAGACGAAAAACGCCCCGTGCAGCCCCGCCTCGAAGGCTTGTGTCAAGGTCTCCACCGCCTGCTGCCCGTACCAGGGATTCGCCACGGCAAAGCCGTAAAAACGGTCCGGGTGCTCACGGCAGGCAGCGGCGATCAGCTCATTGCCCTCCCGGTTATAGACCGTCAGGTATTCCTCCACCGGGCACAGCACGCTTTTGTCGATGCCGTTTTCCCGCATCTGCTGCAAAATAGTGGGCACGTCCTGCTGCTTGTATCTGCCGCTGCCCAAATTGACATGGCCGTCAATGCGTATCATCTCTTTGATCTCCTCCTTTTTGGGCGGCGCCTATGCCAGTGCGATGGGCCCGCCCTGTTTCATGGATGCGCGCACCGCCTCCGTGGCGCGCATGGTATAGATGGCGTCCTCCAGGTCCGGGCTGCAGGGGCCGCCGTTTTCCACCAGGTCGAGGAAACGGCTGGTCTGCAGGTCAAAGCAATGCTCCCACCAGCCCCGGGGATCTTCAAACGTCTCCGTTTCCTCTTTGGTCTGCAGCTGCGCAATGCGCTTGTGGCTGTCCATGCGGGCGATGCCGCCGGGCCCCACCGCCTCAAAATCGAAATCCGGGAACCGGGGCAGGAACCAGGCGATCTCCACCTTGGCCCGGTCGCCATTGACATAGTCCACCAGCGTGATGTCATAGTTGGAATCCGGGAACTCCGGCCTGGTCTTGAAGCCATAGCTGGTGAGCTGCCGGATCTGCGCCCCGTTGACCACGTGCAGCCAGTCGAAGATATGCGCGCCCTCATGCACCGAGGGGGAGCCGTGGGCCATCGTCTCCAGAATGCGCCCGTAGTGCTCGGGATTTTC
>CATXYA010000273.1 GCA_958403605.1 uncultured Oscillospiraceae bacterium | reverse complement strand
CAGCTGTTCTCCCAGTCCTCCTGGCGCACGCCCACCGTCTCCAGCTGATAGGGTACCTCGGCCCGGCCCAGCCGGTCGCGCAGCAGCTCGGCGATCTCGGCAAAGTTCTCGTCCGGCGCCACGTACAGGTGCACCGTCACCTGGTCGCGGCGTTTGTCCAATAAGTCCTGCTCGATGAGATCCACGTGGGCCATGGCCTCCACCTGGCTTTCCAGGTCGCGGTAATCCTCGATATAGATGCCGCCGCCGGAGATGCCGGTGGCGATGGCCTCCGCCGTGTCGGCAAAGCGCGCGGGCACGGTGGTTTTGATGTCGGTCCATTCCATGGTGCAAAACGTCCTCTCTATCCTCATTCTCTCCTTCATATATACCATAATCCCCCGCCGCCTGCAAACCCTTTCCGCGGGGCGCGGGGCGAAAGCTGGCAGACATTGACAAATATTTGTCGATCTGCACAAAAGTGCGCCCGCTTGCGAAGAAGGTTCGTGGAACTGCACGATTGATAAACTTTTAACAGGCGTGGTATGATAAAGGGGCAGAAGAACCTTCCCCTTCAACGAACAGAGCTTTGAGAGGAGTTTTACAAGATGGCAGAGAAAAAGACCCCCGTCACCACCGTTGTGACGGATACCGACAAGATGATCGACGGCCTGGTGGCGAAAGCCCAGACGGCCCTGCACCAGTTTTTGAGCCTGGACCAGGAGCAGATCGACCACATCGTCCACGAGATGGCCCTGGCGGGCCTGGACAAGCACGAGGAGCTGGCGCGCATGGCCGTGGAGGAAACAGGCCGCGGCGTGTACGAGGACAAGGTCATCAAGAATATGTTCGCCACCGAGTACATCTGGCACGACATCAAGAAGGAAAAGACCGTGGGCGTGCTGGATGAAAACGAGATGGAGGGCTACGTGGAGGTGGCCGAGCCCGTGGGCGTCATCTGCGGCGTCACCCCCACCACCAACCCCACCTCCACCACGCTGTTCAAAAGCCTGGTGGCCGTGAAAACGCGCAACCCCATCATCTTCGCGTTCCACCCCTCGGCCCAAAAGTGCAGCGCCGAGGCGGCGCGCGTGGTGTATGAGGCGGCGCTGGCGGCGGGCGCGCCCGAAAACTGCATCCAGTGGATCGAGCAGCCGTCCATCGAGGCCACCCAGAAGCTGATGGCCCACCCCGGCGTGGCCACCATCCTGGCCACCGGCGGCCCCGGCATGGTGAAGAGCGCCTACAGCTGCGGCAAGCCCGCCTTGGGCGTGGGCCCGGGCAACGTGCCCTGCTTCATCGAGAAAACGGCCGACCTGCACCGCGCCTGCACCGACCTGATGATGTCCAAGACCTTCGACAACGGCATGATCTGCGCCAGCGAGCAGGCCGTCATTGTGG
Organism: uncultured Oscillospiraceae bacterium; assembly: GCA_958403605.1. Lineage (GTDB taxonomy): Bacteria > Bacillota > Clostridia > Oscillospirales > Ruminococcaceae > Ruthenibacterium. The sequence goes on along the minus strand of CATXYA010000273.1, from coordinate 2,493 downwards.
AAAAGGACATCGCCAAGGACTTCGAGGCCTATATGAAGGCCAACAACTGCTATTTCCTCAATAAAGAGGAAGTGGCGCAGCTGACGAAATACATGTTCCCGGACCCCACCAAGGGCGTGCTGGCGGACGTGGTGGGCAAATCGGCGGATTGGATCGCCGCGCAGGCGGGCCTGACGGTGCCGGCCAAGACGAAAATTTTGCTGGCCCCGCTGCCCGGCGGCCCCAGCGACGACAAGCCCCTGTCCAAAGAGAAGCTCAGCCCGGTGCTGGCCTACTTCATCTGCAAGGATAAGGAAGAGGGCTTCGCCTACGCCAACAAGATGCTGGAGCTGGGGGGCCTTGGCCACTCGGCGGTCATCCACACCGGCGACATGGACGTGGCCGACGAATACGGCGTCGCCATGCGCGTGGGCCGCATCATCGTCAACAGCCCCTCCAGCCAGGGCGCCATCGGCGACATCTACAACACCAACACCCCGTCCCTGACGCTGGGCTGCGGCTCCTACGGCAAAAACAGCGTCAGCCAAAACGTGACCACCGTCAACCTCATCAACAAGAAGCGCATCGCCAAGAGGAGGGTCAACATGCAGTGGTTCAAGGTGCCGCCCAAAATCTACTTTGAAGAGGATTCCATCCAGTACCTGGAGAAGATGGAGGATATCTCCCGCGCCTTCATCGTCACCGACCCCATGATGGTGCAGCTGGGCAACGTGGACAAGGTGCTGTACTACCTGCGCAAGCGCGAGCAGTACTGCCACAGCGAGATCTACGCCGACGTGGAGAGCGACCCCAGCGTGGAGTGCATCATGCGCGGCGTGGAGGCCATGCGCGCCTTCAAGCCCGACGTCATCATCGCCATCGGCGGCGGCAGCGCCATCGACGCGGCCAAGGGCATGTGGCTGTTCTACGAGCACCCGGACACCAGCTTCGACGGCCTGCGCCAGCGCTTTTTGGATATCCGCAAGCGCGCCTTCAAGTTCCCGGAGCTGGGCATCAAGACCAAGCTGGTCGCCATCCCCACCACCTCCGGCACGGGCAGCGAGGTCACCAACTTCTCCGTCATCACCGATAAGCAGAACGGCAACATCAAATACCCCCTGGCCGATTACAGCCTGACCCCGGACGTGGCCATCATCGACCCGCAGTTCACCTGGAGCATGCCCAAGAGCATCGTGGCCGACACCGGCCTGGACGTGCTCACCCACGCCATCGAGGCCTATGTCTCCGTCATGGCGTCCGATTACACCGACGGCCTGGCCCTGCACGCCATCGAAATGGTGTTCACCTATTTGGAGGCTTCCTACCGCGGCGACAAGCTGGCGCGGGAGAAGATGCACAACGCCTCCTGCATCGCGGGCATGGCCTTCACCAACGCCTTCCTGGGCCTCAACCACTCCATGGCCCACAAGCTGGGCGGCGAGTTCCACATCCCCCACGGCCGCGCCAACGCCATCCTGCTGCCGTACGTGATCGCCTACAACGCCCAGAAGCCCACCAAGTTCGCCTCCTTCCCGAAATACAAGGAGTACGTGGCCGACGAGCGCTATGCCAAGATCGCCCGCCGCGTGGGCCTGTGCGACGCCAAGACCCCCACGCAGGACGCCGTCAAGGCCCTGCTGGACGCCATCCGCGACTTGATGAAGCGCACCGAGCGCCCGCTGTGCATCAAGGACTGCGGCGTCAAAGAGGCGGAGTTTATGTCCAAGATCGACGAGCTGAGCTACAAGGCCTTCGAGGACCAGTGCACCACCGCCAACCCCGTCTATCCCCTGGTCAGCGAGATCAAGGAGCTGTACCGCGAAGCCTATTACGGCGAATAAAAGGATCTGAAAAAAGAGGCGCGCTGCAAAACAGCAACCAAAGAAACACCTCCTGCAACAACTTCCCATGGTTGTTGCAGGAGGTGTTTTTGTTATTTTGCTTGACCGATGGCCGTATTCCAGGCCCGGTAGGGAACGCCGTCCCCGGCGTTCCGCCGCCAAAGTTCACGACGATCCTTTTTCTTGTGCTGCTCGCTGCTTTCGGAGGGTTCTGCTTCTTTCTCAATGCTGAGAAAGAAGCAAAGAGTGGGCGGTGGCACAGCCAGAAAGGCTCCGGTGGAGCCTTTCAGCCCATAGGGCGGTTTGCGCAGCAAACGGCGGCCATGCTTGTGGCCGCCGAGCCCTCCAGGGGGGCATTGCGAGGCCCCCCTCGCGACCCCCGGCACTAAACAAGCTGGGCCACAGCCAGCAGCTTGTCAGCATTCGCCTCCATTTCGCCTGCGGCGAAACCGCTGCGTGCCCTGAGACAGCCCACCGGGCTGTCTCTGCCTGCGGCACCGGGCAGCTCACTAACAGCACTTGGCACCATAACGTTCGCTCGATGCTTCGCATCGTCGGCTGTGGCCGATTCCAATGGGGGCTTTACAGCCCCCAAGCCCCCGCGCGGGCGGGCAGGTTAGGCTTGCGGGCGCCCCCTCATCCGCTTCACTTCGTTCAGCACCTTCCCCCACCG